>SYKL01000322.1 GCA_005797785.1 Pseudomonadota bacterium
GGTTGCATCTGCAACTCCCAGCACGCCTGCATGACGGTTCCAATCATCTTTTCTACGGCATTCTTAAATACGACCTTGCCGTCCATGTTTGCAAACATGTCTTCCGCCGGCACAATGCCGTTTCCATCGGCGTCAACCTTGATGAACGGGCGCTTGCGGATGTCCCACACCTTCTGTGCGAGCACTTCGGCATGACGACCGTCCGCTCCCAACCAACATTTTCGAATTCCTCGATCTTCTTCTGTAGCGCTCACCACCACGGCACCAGCGCCGTCGCCAAACAGCGAGGATACGGTGCGCCCCCGGGTGGAAAGGTCTAAAGCGGCAGAATGGACCTCTCCGCCAACCAACAGGACGTGTTTCGCCGCGCCCGATCGCACGAACGAATTGGCGGTCGACAAGCCATAAAGGAAGCCCGAACACTGGTTTCGGATGTCCATCGCGGGGACAAACTTTGCATTGTCTCCGTCCATGACGCCCAGCTTGCGCTGCAAAAACACGCCTGAGCCTGGAAAACAGTGCTCGGGAGACAGCGTCGCAAACAGGATCAGATCGATGTCGGTGGGCACCAAGCCCGCGCGCGCAATCGCCTCTTCGGCTGCAGGAAGCGCCAAATCTGAAGGGCCAACGCCCTCTTCCGCAAATCGGCGCTCTTCAATGCCGGTGCGCTTCACAATCCATTCATTGTCCGTCTCGATCCCGTAAACGGTACGAAGATCGTCGTTGGTGACCACGCGAGGCGGCACATAGAAACCAGTACCAGAAATGTAGGCGTTGGGCACGACATAAGCTCCGGGAGTTACCATCGATATCGCCGATCCAGACTTCGGCGCCAGGGTGGTAATCACCGGTTCCGCCGTTGAACGCAAGCGCACGCCTCCGGAAACTGTCGGTTGCCACCCCGGCCGGTTGTCCGATCCAGGACAGTGGCTACCTTGCGAGAAAGGAGAGAGGATGTTCCTTCATCGGCCGGCGGGCGAACGCGGACACGCCAATTTTGGGTGGCTGGACAGCCATCACAGTTTTTCATTTGGGCAGTACCACGATCCCAAACACATGGGATTTCGCGTATTACGCGTGATCAACGAAGATCGCGTCGCACCGGGCAAGGGTTTTGGCACCCACAGTCACCGCGATATGGAAATTTTAACCTACGTCATCTCCGGCGGCCTGCAACACAAGGACAGCCTCGGCACCGGTGAGGTGATCCATCCCGGTGACGTTCAACGGATGACGGCCGGAAGTGGGGTTTCGCACAGCGAATTCAACGCCTCGTCGACCGAAGGCGTACACTTTCTGCAAATTTGGGTGTTGCCGGAGGCGGCCGGCCTAACGCCCAGCTACGCGCAAAAACACTATTCCGACCAGGAGAAAACTGGCACGCTTCGCCTATTAGCCTCCCGTGGCGGGCGAGACGGCTCCGTCCATTGGAATCAAAAAGTCGACCTTTATGCATCCAAGTGGGCAGAGTCTCAAACTTTGCTCCATCCGCTCGCCGCTGGTCGCCATGCCTGGATTCAAGTGATTCACGGAGCGCTTTCGGTCAACGACCGGCCCCTTGCCGCCGGTGACGGTCTGGCCGTGAGCGGCGAACCCGAACTGCATTTGAAGGGCACTCCGGGAGCCGAAATCTTGCTGTTCGACCTGCCCTAGCGGGATTCGGCCAATCTTAACGTCCTTCCCCGCTATTTCGACTGCTCCACAAAATTCACGCAGTCGTCCAGGGAGAGCGCGGGAGCAAACAACGCGGCCACCGCCAAAAGCACCCCCGCCAACACGACCAGCGCCTCGGTGGGCCACGATCGCACCCGCCAACCCGCCGGGAGCGTGCCCAACATCGCCACGCCCACGGCCACCAAGGAAAGGCGCCACTGGGGGTTTACCACCGTGTCTTGGTAGACCCTCCAGACTTCCGAGCGATCGTGAGGAGCGACCGAAGGAAAGTTGAAAGCCACGGCGTAATCCGCCAAAGCGGTGAACCCGATCTCGCCCGTCACCACCAACAACAAAAACAACAAAGGGCCCAGAATAACCGCGGCTCGATTCTCCGCTTTCTCGAGATCGCCGGCGAAGGCTCCACCCGATGCAACCACCGCAAACATGGCGTAAACGAACGCTCGAACCAGCCCAAACAACGGATCGTGCAACACACCTTGAACCGCGATCACGCCAGCCGCCCCCCACGCCGCAAACAGCTGAAGCACGCCAAAACGCCAGTTCCGAGTGGGTCCTTTGAGCCCGAGGTAGGCACCGCCCCACGCCAGCACCGCCAGCGGCAGTGCCAACCCCAGCGGTTGAATCAATCGAACCCCGATAGAATGGGCGATATAACCTGATGGTTCGTCAGAAATCGACGGGAGTGCCACGGCGAACCCAACCGGCAAAGCCAAAGCCAACACGGCCAAACCGGGATGTCTCGGGCGCCCTTGCACCCATTGGACCATCAATACCATACACACGACCGCCGAAAACGCTGTTACAATCAGCAACCAGCTGACATACGGCATCGCAAGTTCGATCAATTGTTCGGGACGCATCGCCAAAGATGCTACCTCAGGGCAAGCAGGATCTGGAGGATGCGTGGGCGCTCACTACGACTTTATTATCGTCGGAAGCGGATTTGGAGGGAGTGTCGCCGGGCTTCGCTTGGTCGAAAAGGGATATTCCGTCCTGATGCTCGAAAAGGGCCGCCGGTTCTCGGAAGCGGACTTCCCAAAAACGAATTGGGACCTAAAAAACTGGCTCTGGCTGCCGCCAATGAACTTCCGCGGCATCTTTCAAATGACGTTCCTCCGCCATGTCACCATTTTTTCCGGGGTAGGCGTTGGAGGGGGTTCCCTGGTGTACGCAAATACACTCCCCGTACCCAAAGAGGAGTTTTTTCGGTCTGGATCCTGGGCCGGACTCGCCGATTGGAAAACCGAGCTGGAGCCTTTTTACGCCCTCGCCAAACGAATGCTGGGCGCCGAAAAAAACCCTCGAATCACCCCCGGCGATGAAGTACTGCGCGAGATCGCGGCGGACATTGGTCGGGCCGATCATTTCGAGATGACCGAGGTCGCCGTTCACTTTGGTACCCCCGGAAAAACCGTTCCCGACCCCTATTTCGATGGCGAAGGACCCGATCGGACCGGATGCATTCATTGCGGGGGATGCATGCTAGGGTGCCGCCACGGCTCCAAGAACACCCTCGACAAAAACTACCTGTACCTCGCCGAAAAACGAGGCCTCACGATCCAAGCGCAAACGGAAGTCACAGCGGTTCGCACCGGCAAGGCGGAAGGCGACCACAGCGGATTCCGCGTCGAAGCGCAGTCCTGGCCCGACGGAACCATTCATGGGTTCACCGCCGATCGCGTCGTTTTCGCCGGGGGTGTGCTCGGAACCGTGGACCTCCTCCTAAAAATGAAGGCAGATCCAGCCGGTCTCCCTCACCTATCGCCCCGAACTGGGGAGTTCATACGGACGAATTCGGAGAGCCTGATCGCGATCACCTCGGAAAAGCGCGATGTCGACTTCACCGAAGGGGTCGCGATCACCTCCATCCTTCACACCGACGAGCACAGCCATGTGGAACCCGTACGCTACTCAAAAGGTGCAGGATTTTTCAGGCTTTTGTCTGCCCCACATACCGAGGGCACCCGGGCCTGGTCGCGACTGGCGCGCGGCGCTGGACAGTTGCTGCGCCATCCACTGAAGTTCGCAAAAATGTACACGGTGCCCGATTGGGCCCAATATACGCAGATTCTTCTGTACATGCGTTCGTTGGAGGGCACACTCAGTTTTAGGCGCGCGCGCTCCCCCGAAACCGGCTTTCAAGTCGGCCTCACCTCGACGCTCACCCCCGGTGCCGAAGCGCCAAAGGCGTTCATTCCCGAAGCGAGCGACATCGCCCGCAGGTTCGCCGAAAAGGTCAAAGGAACGCCAGCAAGTATCGTCACCGAAACGGTTATGGGCATCCCCTCCACCGCCCACATTCTGGGTGGCGCCTGCATCGGTCGTTCCCCGGAAGAAGGCGTGATCGACGCCGATCACCAGGTGTTCGGCTATCCAGGCTTGTACGTCTGCGACGGATCGGCCATATCCGCCAATCCCGGGGTAAATCCCTCTTTATCGATCACCGCTCTGGCCGAGCGAGCCATCTCCAGGATCCCCGCCCGGCTCTGATGCACTCCGATCGCGGCGCACTCTTTGCGTCCAAACCGCCAATTCTCGCCGAAACGGACCAAACGAGCCGCGGGAAGGCGCATCCAACCGCGGCAGCTTCAAGATCAATTCGTTAGCAGTGCCGAGCGCCGAACTGTCATGAAGGGCGTTCAATTCTCGAGGATCCTCGGTGAGGTGGTACAGCCGCCAGCCCGCTGCCGATCGCAGAACCTTCCATTCCCCACGACGCGCGGCTTGCATCTCCGCGCCATAGCCGACGCCTTCGGACACAATCGTACGATCGGGCGAGGTTTCGCCGCCCACCCACTCCACCAGCAGCTCCCCTGGCAGCTCCTGTCCCGCGAATTTGGCGACCGAAGGCGCCACATCCAGCGTCGACACGGGGCGGTCCACCACTTTGTGCGCAATGCCCGGCCCCGCCAGAATCAGGGGAACATGCAGAATCTCGTCGTACAGCGCGCTACCTGCGCGCGCGTGGTGCGGCAAGTTCGCCTGCTCGGAGCGCTGCTCCCTCTCAAACACGCCCATATCCGAAGTCAGGATCACTGTTGCTTTGGGCACTTTCGCCAACAAACGCCCGATTGCTGCATCGATCGCCTGAAGGTTTTGGGGGTCGTCCTCCACCGCTCCTTCCGCCAGATCGGAATATTCCACCCACAAAAGCCAACGTGTGCCCCGTTGTGCCGTTACAAAGCGAAGCGCCGCGTCGGTCACCTGTTCGGCCGATCGACCCTCTGGCCGTCCGAGCGCAAAAAATGGGCTCAGGAAGTGCGGAACCACTCCGTATTCCTGACGGTCGTCATAATAGTCAAAGCCCCGGTCGAGACCATAACGCGACGCCGAAAACGGAGATGAAACCACCGCTCCGGAGAGACGACCGTCGACGTCCGGAATCGTCGGCACGTCCGCTCGAATCGGCCGCAACGACGCACCGTATCCGAGATTGATCCCCGCGGAGTGTTCGGACGGCAACCTGCCGGACAACAGCGACGCCGAGGCCGACAACGGCCAACCCGAACCGGAATAGGCCTGCTGATACACGATTCCCTTAGAAGCAAGCTCCTGAATCACAGGTGAGCTCGCTCTGTCGGCGCGCAAACCCCGAAC
>SYKL01000323.1 GCA_005797785.1 Pseudomonadota bacterium
CGGGTACAGCGCCCTCGACAATCTCGACACGCTCGATGCCGCGTACTACGCGATCCCTTCGCTCGTTGCCGGGCTTTGTTGCCTGATTTTGGCGAACGCCACCGCATGGAAAGAGACGGACGGATATTGACATCTGTGTGACGGTTGTTGCACAGGTAAACAATTGTCAGCGAACGCAACGAATCTGAGGTAAACGGCGTGCCTTCCTGAGGCACATGTGCGCACCACCTCGATTCTTACTCTGCTTTCGCTCGTCGCTTGCCAGGACGCCGGCCTGTCGGTCTACGACAGCCCACCCGCGATCACCGTCTTACGGCCGGTGACGGGAACCTCCTTTGAGCCCGGGCAACCGTTCGAATTCTGCGCAAGCGTATCCGACGAAAACCTCGACGACGTCGACCTGCTTCTTGAGAGCAGCCTCGACGGTATCCTCGCCGACGAACCCCGAGAATTCACCGCCTGCGATGGCGGAAACCTAGGATTTGAGCTGGTGTTGACCGAGGGGGAGCACCAACTTTCGATCACGGCCACCGACGATCACGGCCAGACCACCACCGAAACCATCACCATCAGCGCGACGCCAAATCAGCCGCCGAGCTGCACGATCCTCGCACCGCAAGACGGTGACGCATTCGTCGAGGGAGACATCGTCCCTTTTTCGGCGACGGTCTCCGATCCTGAAGCCGCCTCCGGGATGCTTCCCGTGTCGATCGCTTCGAATCTTGACGGACAAGTATGGAATGGCAAATCGGACTCCGATGGCGGAGTTACGGTGAATCTTGCCGAGCTCTCCGCTGGCACCCACGACCTCGCGTTGGAGGTGCAGGATTTCCGGGGCGCCGTGGACACCTGCCATGCGGTGGTGATCGTTAGCCCCTGTCGTGACCTCGACGAGGACGGATTTACGACCTGCGACGATGATTGTGACGATACCGACGACACCGTGTACCCCGGCGCGGAAGAGATCGCCGACGGCGAGGACAACGACTGCAACGGTGAAACCGACGAAAGCACCTCTCTTTCGGATGACGACCAGGACGGCTGGACCGAGATCGAAGGGGACTGCAATGACAACGATGCCAGCGTAGCTCCCGACCTAAGCGAGGTTTGGTACAATGGCATCGACAACGATTGCAGCGGTGGATCCGACTTCGATCGGGATCTGGATGGCCAAGACCTCGCAGCTAACGGGGGTCTGGATTGCGATGATTTGAATGCAGCCATCTTCGCCGGCGCCAACGAAACCTGGTACGACGGCGTCGACCAAAACTGCGATGGAAAGTCTGACTTTGATCAGGATGGCGACGGTTCCGTGGTCGATGACGACTGCAACGATCTCCAGTCCGGCATCCATCCTGGGGCGTCTGAAGCCTACTATGATGGCATCGATCAGGACTGCAACGGCAAATCCGACTTTGATCAGGATGGCGACGGTTCGGACGCACTGGCGTTTGGAGGCCAAGACTGCAACGATTTGAATGCCGCGATCTTTGTCGGCGCCACCGAAACCTGGTACGACGGCTTCGATCAAAACTGCGACGGAAAGTCTGATTTTGACCGCGACGGCGACGGGTTCGCCTCGGCCAATCACGGGGGATCCGACTGCGACGACTCCAAACCTGGCATTCACCCTGGAGCATCGGAAGTCTGGTACGACGGCATCGACCAGGACTGCAGCGGCGGTTCCGACTACGACCGCGACGGAGACGGCCAGCAAAGCTCCGATTGGTTCGGCGTCGATTGCAACGATCAGAATGCCGCTATCTTCAGCGGCGCCACGGAAGTCTGGTACGACGGCATCGACCAGAACTGTGATGGAAAGTCCGATTTTGATCAGGACGGCGACCTCGCCGACGCTGAGGACTACGGCGGTGACGACTGCGACGACGGAATCGCCGCCGTGCATGTCGGGGCGACGGAAGTCTGGTACGACGGTATCGACCAAGACTGCGATGGAAAGTCGGACTTCGACCGTGACGGGGATGGCTACACCTCCGACAACCACGGTGGCGCGGATTGCGAAGACACGAAGTCTGGAATTCACCCCAATGCGACCGAGATCTGGTACGACGGCGTCGATCAGAACTGCAGCGGTGGCTCCGACTACGATCGCGACGGAGATGGCCAAGACAGCGCAATTTGGTCCGGCACCGACTGCAACGATCTCAACCTCAACATCTTCGAGGGAGCGACCGAAATCTGGTACGATGGTGTCGATCAAAACTGCGATGGCACCTCGGATTTTGACCAAGACGGCGATCTTGCCGAATCGGATGAGCACGGCGGCGATGACTGCGACGATCTCGATCCGGATGTCTCCCCGGACGCCGAGGAGCTTCGCGACGGATTCGACAACAACTGCGACAACCTCTGCGATGAAGGCCTACTCTTCGCTGGCGATCTCCAGGTGACCGAAATTCTATTCAACCCCAAGGCGATCACCGGCGACACCCCAGGAGAATGGTTCGAAGTGTACAATCCAACGGACACCGACATCGCACTCTGCGGCGGCTGGACGATCGGCGACAACAGCCTCACCGTACCGGTGACCACCGATGTCCTGATTCCGTCGGGGGAATATGCTGTTTTCGGCCAGTCCACCTCCGGCAACAACGGCGTTCCATTGGACTTTGCGTACGGCACCACGATCGCCCTTTCCAACACTGCCGACAAGATCACCTTGAAATTCGACGATGGTGCCTCAACCCTCCTGATCGACGAGGTGAGCTACACCCAGAGCAGCCCGTGGTTGGATGTGGACGGCCAGTCGTTGGCGCTCAAGCGCTCCGGAACTGGCGCCTATTATTCGTATTTGGACAACGACTCTGGCGACAAGTGGTGCATCAGCAGCACCCCCTTTGGAGCGATGTACGGCACGAACAGTTACGACATGGGCACGCCGGGAGCAGCGAACGATTGCCCCTGAGGGCCGAATGACCGAACGCTTTCCGTTGTCCATCAGCGAGCATCCTCACCTCGACGCGCGGGCATTCACCACTGAATTGCCGTCAGACCTCGCAGATATTCCGTCCCCTGCATGGTTGACGGCATTGCTTTCACGCGAAGCCTCGGCCCCGTTTGCGCCGGACGAATCAGTCCGCTCTGCGGTTCGCGATCTGCTTCGCACCGGCGGATTCAAACCCTCCGGGCGAAGTAAGCCCGCTTCGGAATACCTTCAGAATGCGGCCTCGGAGGCGCCACTCCGTTCGATCAATGCGCTGGTGGATGTATGCAATGTGGTGTCTTTGCATAGCGGGCTACCCATCTCGGTGATCGACCTCGACCGTGCAACGTCTCCGTTTCGGATCGCCATCGCGGACTCGGGGACAAAATACATTTTTAACGCAGGTGGCCAAGAGATCGATGTTGGACAGCTCTGGTGCCTATTTGACGCCGATGGCCCCTGTGCCAACGCAGTAAAGGACGCCCAACGTACGAAAACGCAGAGTTCCACCCGGCGCACGCTGACCGTCCTCTGGGGACCCGCAATCGTCGCCGATCGGGTCGAAAGCGCGCTGCTTTGGTACCGGGAATTGTTGGAACGATTGGGAGCCTTCACACGAGGAATTCCGGATGAGCATCGCGATGCCTTCGCGCCGCTGGAGATCTCCGACGAAGGGAGCACTTGGGTTGCGGACGATGAACCCGAGTCGGCGGCGGACGATGCGTTCCCCGAAATCCCGGACCCGCGGCACGCGATTCGATGGCAAGGAGAGGCCACACTCACGGAGCTTGGGGAGCGCATTCCGTATGTTGCCGATCTATCCATCGAACACAACGAATGGCATTCGCCGAATCCTCCCAGTCGCTCCTCCTTGGTGACCACGATCACCGTCGGGCCCATCAGCCAACGCGTTTCGCTACGCTTGGCCCACGCCGAGGCCGAAACCCTTCGCCTTGGGCGCAGCTTCTTCGCCGGTAAGGCTTACATCGATCCAGAAGATTCCGGTCGCTAGGGCGCCGATCCCTGAGATCGCAAGCCCAACCCTCGCAAAGGAAGTCGCTTATTCGCCGGCGCCACACTCGGATCGGCGGTCTCACCGCGAGCGCAACAAATACCGCTGGCCACGCGCATGCCCCGAGATACACCGCCTACAGGAGCCACCTTGGACTGGTCGTCCTTCACGCGCCGCTACGCTGCCAAATATGCCCATTGGTATGCCGCCGGATTCTTCGCTCTGATCGCCACCAGTTGGGTGGCGACCACGATACCGTTGTTGGTTGCCGATGCGATCGACGCGCTCGCCACTCCACAAGCAAATGAAGTGCCATGGAAGGCCGTGTGGATCGCGCTTTTGGGTGTTTTCGTCATCCTGGTGCGAACCGCTTCCCGAGTGTTGTTTTTTACGCCCGGCCGTCTGATTGAAGCAGAGCTTCGTGCCGATCTTTTCTCGCGCATGCTCATGCAACAACCCGCATTTCTGCGAAACTATCCTCCCGGCGACCTAATCAGTCGAGCGACATCCGACATTGGAAACCTACGCTTACTAGCTGGCTTTGGAATACTTCAATTCATCAACACCGCCCTGACCGTCGGCTTCGTCGGCGTCCAAATGGTCCGAATCTCGCCCTTTCTCGCGGCGCTCACCTCGGTCCCCATCGTGATCGCCTTCCTCATCAATCACAGTTTCATTCGGACGCTATTTGTCCTCATTCAACGTATGCAAACCGAGACCGCAGCCATTTCGGATCATGTGTTGTCCAGCTACCAAGGTCTGGCAACGGTGCAGTCGTTCAACGCCAATGGGGCATTCCTCGAGGAGTTCGACCGGAAAAACCTCGCCTATCAAGCCAGTTCGGTACACCGCTCCGGCATTCGTGCAATCATCGGACCTATCCTGGGTTTAGCGGCCTCTTTAAGCATTATCGTGCTGCTATGGCAGGGGGCCCCGCTCGCCGCCCAAGGGAAGTTCAGCGCCGGTCAATTCGTTGCATACTTATCGTTGCTGGGCATGTTGATCAGCCCGCTTCGGGCCACGAGCTTTCTGCTGTCGGTCGCGAAACAGGCGCAAGTAGGCTTGCAACGCCTCTCCGAGGTGATGACACCAGAGCCTGATCGGCCGGACCTGCCCGCACCGGAGCCCGCGCCGAAGTCCGCCCCCAAACTCGAACTGCGCGGCATCTCGTTTGCCTACCCCGACGCGCCTGAGGTGGAGGTCCTCCACGACATCCATGTCGCGGTCGAGCCCGGTCAAACCTTAGGAATTATTGGACCCACTGGATCAGGAAAGAGCACGCTGCTGCGCTGCATTGCACGCTTGTACAATACTCCCCCCGGGTCCATTTGGGTGGACAATGTGGACCTCCGCCGCATCGACCTTTCTGAGTGGCGCCGTCAGGTTTCCGTCGTTCCACAGAGGACTTTTTTGTTTTCCGAATCGCTCAAAGAGAACATTCTGCTCGGCGCGCCGGACGACGGACGACTGGAGAAAATGCTCGCGTTGACGACCCTGGATGTGGATGTCCAATCCCTACCGGACGGGGTCGAAAGTCCCGTCGGGGAGTCGGGAATCATGCTTTCCGGTGGACAGCGCCAACGCGCCGCCATCGCCCGCGGCCTGCTCAAACCCCACCACGTCCTACTGTTGGACGACGTCCTTTCGGCCGTTGACCACGCCACAGAAGCCAGCCTGATCGCAACGCTTCGACAACAACGCCCCACCACGTTGATTGTCGCCCACCGCATTTCCGCCATCCAACACGCCCACCGCATCCTGGTCTTGGAGGGCGGCCGAGTGGTGGACAGCGGCACCCACGAAGAACTCTGCTCCCGTCCAGGTTTTTACCAGGACACCTGGCACCACCAACAAGAGCTGGCGGAAACATGATGCGCGAGGACGACGACGCGCGTACCCCGGCCAATCTGCAGCTGTGGCTGCGGATGGCCAAGGATTTCCCTTCGGAAGCACTGATCACCATCGTCGCGATGATCGCAGCGTGGATTTCCGTCGAGTTGGTGGTCTACCTGCCGCGGTTCCTGCAGCAAGCGATCGACGATCATCTGGTGCCCCACCGATTGGAAGGGCTTGAAGCCATCGCTTTTGCGTACCTTGGCGTCACACTCGCCGGTTTCGTTTTTGAGTTTGCATATACCTATGCGATCGGCTTTGCAGCTACGCGAGCGATCACCAAGCTTCGACGCAAGGTATATTCGCATACTCTGTCCATGGCCCAGGCGTTCTTCGACCAACGCCCTACGGGGCGCCTGCTCACCCGCGCCACCTCCGATGTGGAAGCCCTCGGCGAGACTCTGACCGCGGGCGCTTTCACCATCGTTTTGGATGCCATCCTCGTCTTTCGGACGATTTTCGCCATGTTCCTGTTGCATCACCGAATGACCGTGGTGGTGTTGCTGGTGGCCCCGCCGATCGCCATTTTCGTCAACGTGATCCGGAAGAAACTACGTGACCTCTTCGGCGAGGTTCGCGACGCCATCTCCGTACTCAATGCATACACCGCGGAACGTCTCGGCGGAATGGATGTGGTGCAGCTCTATTCTGAAGAAACCCGAACTTTAGCCGAGCACAATCGCATGCTCGCCCGCTACCGCATCGGCAACGTCCGGTCCAACATCTGGGATGCCTTGTTGTACGCCGGGATCGACGGGATCGCGACCATCACCGTCGCCCTCCTGCTCTGGTATGGAAGCGGCGGTTGGAACGACGACATCGTTACCGCAGGGCTGTTGGCGATGTTCATTCAATATACCGGCCAATTGTTCCGCCCCATTCAGGAGTTTTCACAGAAGATCGCGGTTCTTCAGCGAGCAGCAGCGTCACTCGAAAAAATCTACGGCCTGCTCGACTACCAACAGGCGATCACGCCGGGCTCTCAACGGCTCCCTCAGGCCAAAGGGCAGATTCACCTTTCCAATCTCAAGTTTGCATACCAGAATGGCGTGCCCATTTTGAACGGTGTGGAGTTCCACGTCCAACCCGGAGAGGTGGTTGCGCTCGTAGGCCGCACCGGAAGCGGAAAATCGTCCATTGCGCGACTGTTGACCCGCACCTACGATGGGTATGAAGGGTCGATCACCCTCGACGGCCTAGAACTTCGCGAGGTTCATCCTGACGATGTTCGAAATGCCATCGGCATGGTTCGCCAAGACGTCCAGCTGTTTCCCGGGGATGTCCGCTTCAATTTGACGCTTGGAAAGAAGATCTCCGACGAACGCTTGCGCGAAGTGATCCATCTCGCACAGGCTGATGAGGCGGTGGAGAAACTTGGCGGTTTGGACGGCAAAATTCAGCACCAAGGCGCCAACCTATCCGTCGGCGAAGCGCAGTTGTTGAGTTTCGCTCGGGTGATGGCCCACGATCCCCCGGTGGTCTTGCTCGATGAGGCCACGGCGTCCGTCGACACCCTCACGGAAACCCGCATTCAAGCGGCGACAAAAGTACTGTTTGAGCGAAAGACTGTCCTCGTGATCGCCCACCGCCTGTCGACCGTGGTGGACGCCGATCGCATTGTCGTCCTCGATCAGGGCAAAGTCTTAGAAACCGGCAGCCATCACGAACTCATGGCAAGAGATGGCGCTTGGGCCGCCCTGTTTCGACAGCAGTTCACCGAAGCCCACGAAGCTGGATCGCCCAATTCTTGACGCGTCAAGAGTCTTCGGCATCTCGGGTCTGCTGCAGCTTTTCTAAGAACAGCTGTTCCAACCCCTCAGATCCGATTTCGGCTACCTGAGCGTCCACCACCACGCGGCCGTGAGCGAGCATCACCACCCGATCCGCGACCGCTTGGATGGTTTCCACCACATGGGTGGAAAGCAGCACCGTCTTGCCGGAATCCACATACTCCCGTAGCAATCCCTTGACGCGGGCGGCCGAAGGAGGATCCAGGCCGTTCAATGCCTCATCCAACACCAACACCGACGGGTCTCCCAGAGTTGCCGCAGCCAAGGCCGTTTTCCGCCGCATCCCTTGGGAATATTCGCGGATCAGGCGATCGGCTGCCTTGCCCAAACCGGTCCACTCCAAGGCGCGGGCGACATCGCCGCCCTCACGGATCTCCGCAATAAACTCCAGGAATTCGCGCGCGGAGAGGTATTCGTAGACCGCTGGCTCCTCCGGTACCGCGCCCAAATGCCGCCGTGCACCTTGGGGATCCGCAAATACGTCGATCCCCTGCAGGCGAACGCTGCCCTCCGTGGGCTGAAGCAGTCCCATGAGCATTTTCAGCGTTGTCGACTTTCCAGCCCCATTGTGGCCAATGAGTCCGCAAAAGGTGCCCGCCGGCACCACCAGATCGACGCGATCCACAGCCACCAACGGACCAAACGTCTTGCGCAGGCCCTGAAGTTCGATCGCGTTCATTGGGGGCTCCGCGAAAAGATCACGAACAAGGTACTCACTCCGCCGGCCACGGGAAGATACCACCACAAGGCGGTGGGGATCCTCGAAAGGGCCGCTGAAAATAACGATGCCAGGAAGGAGATCGCCATCAGGCCCGCCGCAAAGCGCCACCCCAATCCGTGGCGTTGCGCCGCCAATGATGCCGGTACGACCATTGGAATCAGCCAGAGAAACACCACCAGCGACCGGGATGCCCAACGAACCGTCGACCAGGGGATCAACTGCGACAAGAAGTAAGGTTCCTCCTTCTCAAGTACAAAGCCTACCGCTCCCACACCCCAAATCCCGGCGACCAACCAGCCGAAAGCAGCCACCGTGTCCGATACTTCCGGTCCCCAGGTCAGCCATGCACCCGAAAAACCCGCGATCCAAGCGCCAGAGATCCACGAACGCCTCGCCCGCCAGCCCCGGCGAAGATCGTTCAAAGCGAACGGCCGCCAGGAAATAGGCAAGCGCTTGACGATCCCCTCCAAATAGACCTTTCTTCCTTCCTCTGGAAGGGTCAGCATCGCATACCGGGCGTCGATGTCGGCCAAGATGGCACTCGCTCGGAACCAGGCGCGGTTTGCCCGCTGTCGGAGGGTCAACGCGGCGGCCCCCGCAAGCAGGTAAGGCCCGGCCAACAGAATCCAGCTTCCATCTTTTACCGCACTTGCCGCGCCAAACGCCGCTAAACCCGCAATTCCGAGGGCAGCCCCAGGCGCGTACAAAAAAGCAGCCTGCGCCCGAGGATTCACACCGCGGATCCGGTCGAGAAACGGCGCCCATTCTGGCGAATCCGCAAGTTCTACCGCAAACAAATGGACCGCCGCCGACACCGTCAACCCGGCCGCAAAGTACCCCCACACCGCGACCACCGCCCCACCACCAAGGCTGGGGTTCACAGCGATCAACGGCCATAACCCGGCGGAGATGGCAATCGCCCACGGAACCCGCCGCCAAGCGATACGCTGCAGCTCAAAGAGAACCACTTCCGCAGGATGAACGGGGTGAAGCTCCTGAACCGCTCGATCCGGGCTACGAATCAACGCAGAATATACCTCCAACGCCAATCCCCCGATGATCAGGACCGCCGCCCGCTGGAGAAGGCTTTCGGTGCCCGCCGGCCACAACTTCGGAGAACCCTCTAAGAAACCCAGGAAAACGGGCCGCCACCAGGGATACAAGGCCGCGCCGATGGCGAGCGGCCACACCGAATGCAGGCTTTCCCGCCACCACCCATGGACAACACGGCGGTTAGCGGCGAGCCGACGGGAGAGTTTCCAGTAGGGGTTGGCCATGCCGCCGATCAGGCGGACAATTCGGCGGGGGCCGACAACTCTGGAGAAATCCAGTCCCCTCGCGTCGAATTGGTAAATCCTCGCGTCACCCGTACGGGCACCTCACGGCCAATCAGCCACTCCGGACCGGGGAAATTGACCATCGCGTTGGTCGCGGTGCGGCCGCACATCACGCCCGCATCGTGCCGCGACGGGCCCTCCACCAACACCGAGACCTCGGATCCCTCCAAACTTCGGTGCCAAGCCAAAGCAAGCTCGCGTTGCCGAGTCTGAAGCTCCGTCAAGCGCGCTCCTTTGATCGAGTCCTCGAGATGATCCGGCAGGCGAAGCGCAGGAGTGCCCGGCCGGGAGCTGTATTTGAACGAGAAGGAGTTCACAAAGCCGACCTCATTGAGGAGCGACATGGTCTCTCGAAAGTCCTCGTCCGTCTCCCCAGGGAATCCAACGATAAAGTCCGTCGTCAGAGCGATGTCCGGCCGCGCGTCGCGAAGTTTGTCGACCACCGCCAAATAGTGTTCGCGCGTGTAGAACCGCTTCATCCGCCGCAAAATGCGGTTGCTTCCGGACTGGACCGGAAGGTGAAGGTGGGAGGTCAACGCCGGCAAATCTCGGTACGCCTGAACGACATCATCGCCCATGTCGCGGGGATGGCTGGTGGTGTACCGAATTCGGCTCACCCCGGGAACCGCCGCTACCAAATACAATAGTTCCGCGAACGTCTTTTCACCCGACACCTTGAGGCCGTAGGAATTAACGTTCTGACCGATCAACGTGATCTCTTGGACGCCGCGATCGACCAAAGCCCGAACCTCGGCCACGATCTCAGCGCTCGGACGCGACGCTTCGTCGCCACGGGTGGTGGGCACGATGCAGAAGGTGCAGCGGTTATCGCAGCCCTTCTGAATGGTGACGAATGCACCGACACTCTTCCCGGCTTCGGGATCGATGTCGCTTACAAACGGATAGGTCTCAAGGTCAAGAAACTCGGTGTCCAGCATCCTTTTGCCGGCCATCGCCTCGCGCACCAACCCGCGCACCTGCGGCACGCCGTCCGGTCCAAACACCAGATCGAGGTCGGGATAGCGATCCAACAGGGTTTTCCCCTCTTGTTGGGCCACACACCCGGCCACTCCGATGGTCACCGGCTGGCCATACCGCTTCAGGTTTCGGTACTCGCCCAGCGCCGAATGCATCTTTTGTTCGGCTTTATCGCGTATTGAACACGTATTCAATAAGATCAGATCCGCTTGGGTAGGATCGTCGGCGGCCACAAAGCCATCTTTGGAGAGCTGAGCGCGGATTTTTGCGCTGTCATACTCGTTCATCTGGCAGCCGAAGGTGTGGATAAACACGCGGCGCGATTCAGACATGGAGCACCTGGGGGCGAATTCGCCTTTTATCGCGGCATCACCGGGAGCGCACGGACCCGAGCACCGATCAGGTAAAGGGCCGCGCGCGGCCCGGTTGCGCCGTTGCGAGCACCGCAGGCCGCGTAGCGAGCGCGTTTCCGACGACCGAGCACTGCCGAGACGTACTGGAGGTACGTCGCAGGCCGGGCGACCGAGGAGGAACGCGCGCAGTAGCGGACCGCGGTGTGTAGTAGGCGCGATTACCTGATTGGTGCTCTAACTCCTTCGGCGGGGGCGGCTCTCCGCCGGCGCATTCCAGGGATCTTCCGGCCAAGAGTGACGTGGATACCGCGATCGAAGCTCCTTTCGAACCTCCGGCCACGTGTTTTTCCAAAAGCTGTCCAGATCCGATGTGATCTGCTGAGGACGGTGGTTGGGAGACAACAAATGCAGGCACAATCGAACCCTCCCGCCGGCCAATCGCGGCGCCTCGGGCCATCCGAACAATTCTTGGATTCGCACCGCAAGAACGGGAGGATCCTCGGCGTATTGAACCCGAATCCAGCTGCCGCTCGGCACCTGAATCCGCGCTGGCGCATGAGCATCCAAATCTTGCTGTTGCTTCCAATTCAATTGCGAGCGCAGGGCCTCCGCGACGGGCGCCGTTCGAAGCTCCGCAAACGAGCGGCGACCGGCGCAGAGTTCGGGGAGTACCTCCAACAAGGCAGCCTCGCTGTCCGGCAGTTCCAGTTCAGGCAGGGTTTTCTGCAGCCAGCGCCATCGGGCGATCACATCCGCTTCCGGCTCTCGATCGAGCCCCAACGCCCGTTCCAGGTGCGACCGAGCAGCGTCCGCGAGTGCCGCGGAGGCCTGTTCCGGAGAAGGCAGCGCCAACGGGGTTTCCTGCAGGATCAGGTCCCGATACTTCCTGCGGCGCACCGCACTCACCCGCTCGGTACTCGGATCAAAGAAGCTTTCGACTACTTCTTCTGAAGAAAGCCAGGCGGGTTCGATCGCGGAGGCCATCCGAACCACCGCTTCCGAGCCTCGGCCTTTTTCGCCAGCATCCGCTTCCAAAGCGACAAACCATTCGGCATCCACCGCAGATCGCGGGTCCAATCGAACCCCTCTTCCGCCCACCATTCGGCCGCGCTCCTCCCCTTCCACCCGGCGTCGGCACACCCGATCCGGCCACGCTGCCAGTATCGACCGAAGCACCGCCTCCTCGCGTTCCGCTTCCACCGCCGTTCTTCCTCGCGTTGCTGTCAGCTCCCTTCGCGCCAAATCGTCAAGCGCTTGACGATTTTGGGCAAAAGCGCGCGCTCCCTCGCGTCCCAGCTTCTCCACCGCCTCCAGTCGATCCAGGGCGTCCGACCGACTCCGATGCACGGCGCGCTCCGGCCGAATCGGATCCCGTTCTGAAAGTAAGGCTGCAAGGCCGATCACATCCGTGGTCACCCCAAGACGGTGCCCTTCCAAAATCAGGCGGGCCAATCGAGGATGCAACGGGAAACGAGCCATCGAACGTCCCAACGCCGTGATCCCTTGCGCGTCCACCGCCCCCAAGGCCTCCAAACCTTGGCGGGCTTGCGTCAGCGCGGTCGGCGAAGGTGCTTCAAACCATGGGAATGTCCATGGATTTTCACCCCAAGCCAACAGCTCCAAAAAAGGACCCATCAGGTCCACACGAAGCAACTCGGGCTCTAAATGGGCGTCTAGCGCCACCTCTTCGCGGTCAGTCCATAGACGGATACACCGTCCGGGCGCTTCGCGGCCGGCCCGGCCGGCCCGTTGGTCCGCCGATGCGCGGGAGATGTGCTCCAACGCCAATCGTTCCAGTCCGGTGTTCGAATCTTGCCGCACCACACGCGCCCAGCCACTGTCGATCACCGCTCGAACGCCGGGGATCGTCAATGAGGTTTCGGCAAGATTCGTCGCCAGAATCACCCGGCGCCCGTCCCCCGGTCGCAACAGGCGATCCTGGTCCGCCGCGGGTAAATCGCCATACAACGCGCTCACCTCCGCGTCGATCCCACGCAGCAGTCCAGCCGTACGCCGAATCTCCCCTACGCCCGGCAAAAATGCCAGAAGGTCGCCCTCGGTGAGCGGCAGCTGCTCTCGAATGGCGTCCGCCATCTCCTCATGAATTTGGCCTGTGGTCGGGAACTTTCGGCGAACGACCTCTACAGGGAACCGCCGGCCTTCCGTCGACACCACCGGACAATCCCCGAGAAACGCCGCTAGACGCTCCACATCCAGTGTGGCGGACATCACCACCAACCGCAGATCCGGCCGGGCCTCGGCTTGCACTCGGCGCAGCATCGCCAGCGAGAGATCTGCATGCAAACTCCGCTCATGGAATTCATCGAGGATCACTGCCCCGACGGAGTCCAGAAATGGATCCTCCTGAAGCATCCGCACCAATAACCCTTCCGTCACCACCAAGATTCGAGTCGACGCACTAAACTGCCGGTCAAAGCGGACATGAAAGCCCACCTCCTCCCCAAGTCGAGTACCTCTCTCGGCGCTCATCCGTCGCGCTGCCGCTCGTGCGGCTACCCGACGAGGCTCGAGCATCACCACCCGACGATCCCCCGCCAAGCCCGCATCCCACACGGCGCCCGGCACGCGTGTTGTCTTCCCCGAGCCGGTTGGCGCTCGGAGAACCACATTTGGAGCCTGCTTCAGGGCGTCGATCAAATCCGGAAGTGCGGCGTCGATCGGCAGCGGCGTCAGTCGTGCCACACACCCTCACATTCGGAAAAGCTCACATCCTCTCGATATTCTTCGCAGCTCGCCGTTCTCATCCGATGGATGCACTCGACCGCATGTTCCTCGTCGTAATCGCCAAAGACATCCAAGGCGTCCGCTGCATCCTCGATGCTCGGCAATACCTCCTCCCGGCATTCTTTTTGGCCTTCGTACATGCTGTCAAAGTCTGCCTGAAAACACTCTTCATACGCATTGCACCAAGCACGCGTGTACTTCGCCGGGTAGTCCTCCCGAGAGATCGTGCACCCCGCAGCCAACAGGCACAGCCACCAAAACCTCATCGGACCCCCAAAGGATATATATCGGGGTCAGAAACGACTGACACCCTGGGTCGGGATCTGGCCAACAGCCTCGACAAAAGCTAACCTGCGGCCGCGAGGTAAGGCATGCATATCGGAGTCCTTGGGCCACCCAAAAATATGGTAGAAGGCCGGGTACTTC
>SYKL01000324.1 GCA_005797785.1 Pseudomonadota bacterium
GATCGTCGAGGTTTCGCGCGGGGCTGATTTGGTGGTGGTAGGACCGGAAGTCTGGTTGGAAGCCGGCTTGGCGGACGCATTGGCCACGGCGGGGATTCCTTGCTTTGGTCCGACCCAAGCGGCCGCGCGCCTGGAGACCTCCAAGTCGTTCGCCAAACAGGTGATGGAAGAAGCGGGCGTTCCCACCGCGAAAGCGTTGGTGGTCGCCTTGGACGATCCCATGGCGGACGCGCGCTGCGGGCGGGGTGATGTGGTCTTGAAGGTAGACGGTTTGGCCGCAGGGAAGGGCGTTTTTGTCTGCGGGCCTGGGGATGAGGCGTTGGCCGCTTTGGCCGAGATCCGAAATGGCGGTTTTGGTGCATCCGCCGCGCGGCTGGTGCTGGAAGACCGGCTGTCTGGGCCAGAAGTAAGCCTGTTTGCACTCTGCGATGGCGAGCGCGCGGTGCCGCTGTTGTCGGCGCAAGACCACAAACGCTTGATGGATGGCGATCAAGGCCCGAACACGGGCGGAATGGGAGCGTACGCTCCGTGCCCGTTGGTCGGCTGGGAGGACGGGCGATCGTTGGTGGAAGCGGTGCATGTTCCGGTATTGCGGGCTATGGCGCGCCGCGGCA
Source organism: Pseudomonadota bacterium (assembly GCA_005797785.1). Taxonomy (GTDB): domain Bacteria; phylum Myxococcota_A; class UBA796; order UBA796; genus SYKL01. The sequence continues at coordinate 615 of SYKL01000324.1, forward strand.
CCCCCTTTCGAGGCTTGCTGTATGCAGGCCTGATGATGACGCGGCAAGGGCCGAAAGTACTGGAGTTTAACGCCCGATTTGGGGACCCGGAGACCCAGGCATTGATGATGCTCTGGGACGAAGATGTGCTCCCCTGGCTCCACGGAGCTGCCACCGGAAAACTCCCCGCGGGAGACCTCCGTTTTGTGGAGGGGGCTGCCTGCTGCGTGGTGGTTGCCGCTGAAGGATATCCCGCCTCTCCTACCAAGGGGACGATGATTCCTAATGGTGCATCTCCAGCGTCTGGGGTGACTTTTTTTGCGGGAGTCAAGCAGCAGGGAGACGCACGAGTTGTGGATGGCGGACGGGTGTTGGGGATCACCGCGGTTGGGACGAGTCTCGCCGAGGCACGGGACCGCGCGTATGCGGCCGTTCCGAGCTGGCGGTTTGCAGGGGCGCAGTTCCGAACCGACATTGGACTTGGCGGCGTTTAGGATGGCGGAACCGGGCCACCGACCCGACTCGCCGTCGCCCGGGGTGGCGATCCATCAGCCGGAGAAGGGCTTTCGGTATGGCTCGGAATCCTTTTGGGTAGCGGGCTTTGCGCTGGAGGGGGGGGTACCTCATACCGCGATCGATCTCGGCACCGGATCGGGTATCGTTGCGGCATTGTTGGCGTTTCGAGGTGTAGATGCGTTGGGCGTCGATCTCCGTGCGGAGTGGGCGCCATACTGGCGTTACACCCTCTTGGAAACCACGGTAGCGGGCCGGCTTCGGCTGAGTCACGCAGACATTCAAGGGGTGACCGGCAAGTTCGACCTCGCGATCAGCAATCCGCCGTTTTTCCCAGCGGGATCCGGGCCCATCGCTTCCGATCCGTGGAGAGCCGCCGCGCGCACCGAATCCTCCGCATCGTTGGCGGATTTTATCCGCGTTGGCTTGAGGGTGGCCGATCGGCTTTGTTTGGTGATTCCCGCCTCCCGCGTGGAAGAAGCGGTTCGCTCTGCGGAACCCTCTCGGCGCGTCCAGGTAGGTAGTCAACGCACTTTACTAGAATTCGGTGGTCGAGCGGAACCCGACGCCCAGGTCGCCGAGTCGGATCCTCGCGTTCTCGGCTGGTATGCGGCGTTCAACGCGCGCCCGCCAGCTCAGAGGCGCTAGGCCGCGGACCGCAAAGGAGCTGGGCTCAAGCCCGCGACTGCGGACCGCAGCAACCGACGCCGGGATCGAGGCTTACCGACGGCGCGCCTACAGCGAAAAGATGATCTCTTCCAACAAAAGGTCCATATGCCAGGTGGTCTGTTGCTCGTTGTGGAAGCTGGTGTACAGCATCTGCCCGTCGCCGATGTATTGGCGTGCAGCCAACACGGCATTGATCGAGTCGTATCCATAGTTGGCGCTGACGGTGCCGCGGATCAGAGGCACGCCGCTTCCGCTGCCGGTGGGAACGATCCACACGCCCAAATCGTAGTTGATTTCGGCGCTGTTGCTGCCAAGGGTGCTCACCATGTCGGCGTCGAGCACCGTGGCATCATAGGTGCCGGCGTCGCCCACCTGGGCCTCGCCGTCGTAGGAGTCCGAACCATAGAAATCGAGCATGTTGGGGTAACTTGCTTCAGTGATCCAGTAGGCCCAGTCGGAAGCATAGACAGAACCGCCATTTTCGACGTAGTCGCGCAGATTGTTGGCGACTTCAGACTCGTAATATTCCCAGTCCGTGGCCATGCCACAATTGAAGAAGATCACATCGTACTGTTCCATTTCCTGTGGATCGCGCAGGAACGTCGACACCACGGATTCGTAGGTGTTGTAGTCGTAGTCGTAGCTGTTGTAGAGCGTGTACTCGAAACCGAGGTTGTCCAGAACGCCCTCGATGTAGTCGTAGTCGCCGGAGATGACCGCGATGGCGACATCTTCATCCTGAAGGCACTCCTCTTCCGCGAGCTCCGTCACCTGATTTGGCTCTACAACCACATCAAAGTCGGTAGAGAAGGAGCCCTTTTGCACATGGATGGTCTGGTCGCCGATGGGGATCCCGGTGAGCGTGAAGTAGCCATCCTGATCGGTGGTCGTGGAAACCAAATCTCCATTTTCCAGTTCGACCCAGACATCCGCGCCAACGACCCAGGAGTTTTCACTGGGAGAGCAGATCCGACCGGTGATCCCACCCAGCTCATCGGATATGCCAACGCCGGTGTCGCCGTTTTCGTCGTCCTCTTCGCCGAGGCCGTTGGTGTCCGCTCCAGGGCGAATGTCGTATTCGGAGCAGCCTGCGAGAACGACCAACGACAGAAGGCGTGCTAACGACATTCGACCTCCAAATGCAACATTTTACAACACACGGCAACACCGGGAATGTAGCCGGAGCTTTCACTCAGACCACCAGAACTTGCACAAAGCTGACATCTCTGCCATGTCGGTCGCGATAGGCGCTGCCACCGCAATGAAACCTAGTCCAGAACTCGAAATACCCATACATGTCTTCCAACGTCTCGACGAAACTGACGACGATGCGTTAGGGAACCGGCTCGTTTCGGCGACCTGCGGCGCTTTGGAGCGCGGGGGCGCACCCGCCGCTGCAGTGGCGGTTCGTTCAACGCAATTCGACATTATCCCTTTGCTGCCACTGGTGCAGCAGCAGAGTCCCATTCCACCCTTTGTGGCCGGGCTTTCGACCAGCCCGACGGAGATGGGCGCCGCCGAAGCGGTTGGCGTGATGGGGACTTTCCGCTGGCGTCGCGATCGTTCCGATGCTGGAGTGCCGATTGCACTGGTATTTTTGGAATGGACGGATTGCCGGTGGTGGTTCTGGCGGGCGCTCCTGCAGCCCGAGGGAGAGGGGCTTCGTTTGCGGGAAGACACCGAAACCCGCGCTTGCGCGGTCGATGGGGACGCGAAACCGTTGGGCCTGGGCGGCTGGTGGAGTTTAGGTCGGCGTTCCAATGTCCGTATTCATCTTCAACCGCGATCGCCGGTGTGGGTGCACTGATGAGTGTTCGTCGATTTGCTGCTTGGGGAGTGCATTTCTACACCGCGCTAGGGCTGCCGTTGTCGGCGTTGGCGATGGAGGCCTTGACGCGTCAAGATGCAAACGCGTTTTTCGGTTACTTGTGGGTGGCCTGTTTTGTGGACTCGACCGACGGCACCATGGCCCGCCGTGTCAAGGTTCGCGAGGTGGTTCCAGAATTTGATGGCCGAAAGTTGGACGATATCGTCGATTTTTTGACGTTCGCGTTTCTTCCCGCGTTGGCGGTACCGGCATTGGGGTTGGTCCCGAAAGAGTGGGCGTGGGTGGCGGTGTTACCGCTGATGGCCAGCGGCTACGGATTTTGCCAGGAGAAGGCGAAGACGCCCGAGTCGTTTGTTGGCTTCCCTTCGTACTGGAACATTGTGGTGTTGTACCTGTATGTGTTGGGAGCAACGCCGATCGTTACCACCGCGGTGCTGGCCTTCCTGTCGCTCCTGGTGTTTGTGCCAATCCACTATGTGTATCCGACAAAAGCGAAGCTTTGGAAGCCGGTAACCATAGGTTTTGGCGCGCTCTGGGCGGCCGCGATGGCGCCGGTGTGCTTCTTCCCCGACGCCGCTTGGGCGCCAACGGTGACCTGGATTTCCTTGCTGTATCCAGCGTACTATCTGGTGATTTCGATTGTGCATCACCAGAGAGTGCACGATCACGAAGCGGCGGACGTGGCATAGTCAAGATACTTTACTATTGGGCGCTCAGCGGCCCCGAAACACCGGATTGGTCTCCTTGACCTCTCCCAACGGCGCATGCGGTTTGTGCCCGTAGTTGTGTCCGGGGTAGAGCACCAGATCGTTTGGAAGTGTCGCCAGCCGCGTATGCAGCGTTCGTTGCATCTCTTCGCGATCCCCACCCGGAAGATCCACC
>SYKL01000325.1 GCA_005797785.1 Pseudomonadota bacterium
GAAGCTGAGCGGGTCGCTGATGCCGCCCGTCAATCGGGGCGGGTGCTGATGGAAGCCTTTCACTGGCGATACCATCCGATGGCTCAAAGGATGAGGGAAATCATCAAGAGTGGCGAACTCGGAACGATTCGACGCGTCGAGACCTGGATGTGCATTCCCCTCGTGATGTCCGGAGACATCCGCTTCCAACTGGCGCTCGGCGGGGGCGCCGGCATGGACGTCGGAAGCTACACGGTCTCGATGCAACGGCACCTGATGGACGAGGAACCCGAAGTCGTGTCGGCCCAAGCCTGGCTGAAATCGCCCGGGGTCGACCGGCGCATCGAGTCCGAACTCCGCTTCCCGAGCGGAGCCACCGGTCACACCACCGCATCGTTGTTTTCGCAGACGCTGTTGTGGGTAGCGGCGACCGTGGTGGGAGATCGGGGCACCATGACCGCCCTAAATCCCGTGATCCCGCAGGTTTGGCATCGCTTGACGGTCACGATCGACGGGCAAAAGCGCTCTGAAACCTTCGAGAAGCGGTCGACGTACTCATTTCAACTGGAAGCGTTTGCACAGGCCGTACGGGGTGGCGGTCCCGTCTTGACCGGGCCCGACGATGCGATCGCGAACATGCGGTTGATCGATGCCGTGTATCGGGCAGCGGGAATGCAGCCACGTGGCGTGACACCGTAGTGCAGAGCACGCCGGGACGTCCCAAGGACCGGTCTACGGCTCTCGAAACGCCAACCCAAGAAAGTTGACCATCACCTCCTCGCCCGTGGCAGGATCGGTTTGGTAGATGGCTTTTGGAAAGTCGTAGCCGAAGTTGACCACCTGACCGACGGCAATCCCCGGCACCCGGCTCGTCGCGACGGTCAGGTCTGAGTGTTGACTGGATTCGGTTTCTACACCAACTTTCCAACAGTTGTACTGGTAGTGCACCGATCCGTCGGCGCTGATGTGGTCGATCTTGTTGGTCTCGGCGCACTCCTCAACGTCCTCCTGCCATTTCTCGGCCTTGAACGTAATCACTGTGTTTTCACCCTCGGTGCGGAGTTTCGCGATCACCCCCCATTGGTTCGCCTCATACGCTAACGACGTGAAGATCGGAGGCATCTCAAGCGGGTATCCCCACGGTCCCGGTGGGGCTTTCGTCAGGGACGACAACGCGAAGGTCTCCGCCGTTCGGCCCTCACTGCGGGTGCAAATGGCGTACGCCGCGATCAGCGTTTGTCCCAGGTTGCTGTGAAGCACGCGGGCGAGTTCCGGCGAACCAGGACCACTACTGCCAATCGCACGAAGCAACGCGCCGCGCAGCTCGTCTGCGCAACCCTGCGGGGGTCTTGCGACCAGCGACAGTTCACGAATCTCAAAGGCGCGACGGAAATCCGCGTTCTCCTTGTAGAGGGTCATCCACTCGTCGTAGTTCGCATCGACCCCCTCCCTCGGTTTCGGAGGAACCACCGGGGTATCCCAGTTCAACTCGCCCGGCTTTGCGCTGTACTGGTGGGCATGAGCGGCGTCTTCGCTCACTCGGAGGGCATCCCGCCGCTCCTCCACCACATCGGCGAGCGCGTCGACGCGCATCCGAGTCCACAGGACCGCCTCCTGCGATAGCCCCAAGCGCAGCAGCTCAGAGTCTACCTCTGAACGAGAAAACGCCGCGACGCGTGAAAGCAGGTACGTGGAGTCCGTCAACCGAGGCGTGTTTCGGTATCCATCCTGCTCAACGGTGTAGGCGAGGTACAGCCGAACATAGTCCGGGAGCTCGTGCGGGATCCGGTCCACCGTTTTCGCGATGTCCTCAAACAGTTTCTGGTTTCCTTCGGTATTGCAGGCAACACGGTATACACCGCACAACGCGCGGGCGTAGAGGTCCGATTCGAAGGGGGTCAGGCCGGCGAGGGTTGACGTGGCGTCCCACCCCGCCAGCTCCCCCTGGATGCGGACATAGAGGGCATCGGGAACAGCGTCGTAGTCGTAGTCGCGCATCGTCTGGAGCGCCATCAGCTCGCGGTAGAGGGCCTTGGTGTCTTCGATGGTCAACCCGTTGACGTTCGAATCGACCTCCGCCATCTCCTTCACCCGGGCCTGCCGGTCCTCATCCCGCGGAGCTTCACAACCCAAAAACGCGATCTCGTATTGGAGCTGCAGGACCTGCCACTCCTGAAAACCAATCCGTGACGCTTCCACCCGACTTCGAAGTCGAGCCCAACCCTCCGCCTCCATACGGGGAATTTGTTCTCGTTGATACTGCGATACCGTGTCATTGGTCGCGAGCAGGTTCGCATAGTGAATTAACCCCTTGGGATCAGATGAGTGCTGCCAGTTCGGCGTGTACTTCGGCTTGGCCGTGCCACACCAATCGACGAAAGTCGGCGAATCGGACACGGAGGCCTCGGTCGCCTCTTGCTGCTTGGGGGCAGGTTTTGCGAGTGCGGCAGACATGGCGAAAAAAACGGCGATGGTCATCGTGGGCTCCTGTTCGGGAGCCCAACATGCGGGAGCGAGCGCGCCTCGCCCACTTACCTGAGACTCGTGCGGCCTTACATCCGGTCATGTAGTAAAGTCCTTTACCACATGACCGGCAACTCAAGCCGGCTCAATCGTCGTCCGGCGATCCGGGAACACACGGCCTTCGGAATCCACCGTCACCGTCGCCGCTTTGCCCCGTTGGCCGGTGGCGGCCAGCAGGGTCTCCAGCGGTTCACGAAGCTCCTCCATCGCCGGAAACGGAACTTTTCCTCCGTTGTGCCAGGTGACTCCCTCCTTTGGGTCCACCATGAGACGCCATTGCCGATAGACATCGTCGGGTCCGTTCCAACGTGGCATCCGCGTCGACGCCAACGCCTCGCGAAACACGATCCGCACGATCGCCGCGCGGAGGTTTTCCGCAAGCACGGGATCGATGGCTTTGGTTTTCGGCCGCTCCGCCAGGACCCAGTCTCCGAACTGCTTGGCGAGCGGCGCAGACGGCCCCTCCGCGGGAGTCGCACCTAACGCTTTCGCGCGATCGTATTCCGGCCCTTCATCCAGATCTGGAACCCCCGTGGTCCGCCCGACCCAACTCGATAAGAAGCTCTCCAACGACGTAAAGGCGATGGCCTCCTCGCCATGCGCGCCGAGCACCACCACCCGCGGAGGCAAAGCCACGTCCTCCCACCAAAACGCGATGAGGTCGCCAGACGACACCGCGGCAAAGGGGACCACGTGGCGGGCCGCCGCGGGTTTGACATCGAGCAGCAGCGTGGCGGCGGTCCATTCCAGCCGGAGGTAGCCCAAATCGCCATGACCTGCGTTCGCGACGGCGGAAGCGATGGCATTTAGGGCTTCTGGAAACACCGCCCCCTTGGGGAGCTTTTTGCGAATCACATCCAGGACCGACTTTGCCATTGTACCCCCCATCACCGCTTGAAGTTCATGTTACCGCATCGCTGACGCACACGCGCTGGGGTACAGGCGTGGCCGCTGCAGGCACTCCGGTCCTGTGAATGGCGTTGTACAAGGCGCCTGAACGGCTGATCGTCCCCGTACGTAGTCCACGGAGAGTATGCTACCATCTGCATCGTCAACCGACAGGCCAGGAGCGGGAGTGCCATGTCTACGGACGCTTCGGTGACGTCGTCCCGATCTCTCCGCCTCGGCGCGTTCGAGTTGCGCGCCATCCTCGGCAAGGGGGGCATGGGCGAAGTGTGGAGCGGCCTCCATACTTCCACGGGCACGGCCGTCGCGGTCAAACTGCTGAAATCAGAGCAGGTGGACGAAGCAGCCTTGGCCGGATTCCTCTCGGAGTGCCGAGCGATCGCCTCCCTCGACCATCCTCAGGTGGCGAAGGTGTACGACTTCGGCCGTGTCCCCGCGGAAGCGGAACGTGCAAGCGGCGGCCGACTCCAAGCCGGTGGAGCCTATTTGGTGATGGAGCAAATGGACGGTTCGCTCGTGCCATGGCAGCGCCGACTCACGTGGGCGACACTCCAGAATATCCTCCTGCAGGCCCTTCGGGGACTTGGACACACCCACGCCGCGGGCATCATTCACCGCGATCTTAAGCCCGGAAACCTGTTGTTCCGCGGTGTCCGGCCCGAACAGATGGCGATCAAACTGGCCGACTTCGGGATCGCACTGGGATCGGAGGTACTCACCAGCTCCGAGGCCGCTGAGCCGACCGTTCGCGGCACCCGCGGGTTCCTAGCGCCCGAACAACTCAAAGGAGACCTCCGCGATTATGGACCTTGGACGGACCTCTTCGCCCTCGGCATCACTGCACAGCGGCTCGCATGGGGCAAGGGGGGGCCCGATCCCCGTCATCCAGCACCGGAGGACTTTGGCCCATGGGTCGCGCGGCTAACCCAAGTCAACCCGGCGGACCGGTTCGCTTTCGCCGCCGATGCTGCGAAAGCGCTGATGCAGCGCACCTGGCCCTCCACCCCGACCGCCGAGGGGGCGCCGATTCCGGCCGGCAGCCGGAACTCCACGGAAGAGCCTCGCCCGGTCTTGCTCCCGGAGATCCGCCCGTTCAAAGAAACCCCACCGACCGAAATCCTCTGGGGAGATGCCGGCGTTGGAATCGTTCCTTGGCGGTCGCCGCCCTTGGTTGGCCGCACCGACATCTGCCGCGCCCTGTGGGAAACGCTGGTTCAAACCCACGCGAGCAAAACCCCCCAGTTCGTCGAAATCGCAGGGGGCGCCGGCCTAGGCAAAAGCCGGCTCCTGGATTGGCTGCACCGAGAGGCCCATGAACGCGGCGTCGCTTTCCCGATCACGGTCGGACACACCGAACACGACAGCCTGTTGCGAGGCATCAAAGGACTCCTGGCGAAAGTCCTTCGAGTGGAGGGCCTGTCTCGCTCGACGACCTCTCGGCGAATCGCTCGGGTGCTCGGCCCGACCGACGACGCACGCCGCGTCGTCGATCTCCTGCATCCGCTCACCAA
>SYKL01000326.1 GCA_005797785.1 Pseudomonadota bacterium
GCCTTCCGCCACGGACTGCTGCTCGGTGATCTCGAGAATGTGAACCCTCAACGCGCGGATCTTCGTCTCCAAGGTTGCGAGATCCGCCTTTAGGCGCGTCACCTCCGCCTCATCGGCCGCCTGAGCGATCCGTTCACGCAATTCAAGTCGATGTCCCTGTGCTTTTTGAAGCAACTCGCGTTGGTCGTCGAGCGGCGTTTGCGCCACCGGCGCCACCGTTTCAATGAGCCCCTCCGCCCGCAGAACGGAAAAACCCTGTTCGCTGGAAGCGGTTCCGGCGGCGAGTTGTTCGAGCACCGACAGCGCATCAACGCATTTCATGGGACTCCTAGGCCTCGATCACGTGCAGGCGAACGGTGTTCTTTGGAAGCAGTGGAGAAGAAACGACAAAATCGAGCCCAACGGAGGTTCGCTCCGGTCGAACGAATGGATCCTCCTGCAACGCCAAATCCAATCGCGCCATCGCCGCCAGGCGGCGCTCCCGCTGAGTGCGCGGCCGCCCCGTGCGGCGCTCACCGGCGTGAAGAAGGGCATCGATCGCGAACATCAGCTCATACCAATTGCGATCGAATTCGTTGCGCACCCGGCGTTCGAACGACCCTCCCTCCCATTCGAGGCCCTCCAAGTCCGCAAAACACAGCGTTCCGTCGGGTGCGACCACCGAATCTTTGTCCAGCCACACGTCGGAGTAGATCAGGCCCTCTAGGCCCTCCACTCCCTCCCGTAGGCTCCGCGCATACAGGGTGGCCGCCGCCACTCCGGTCTCGATCACGCGCGCCACAAAGGCCTCCAGTGCAGCCTCATCGTCGATTTCGAAGGCCTGCAGGACGACATCGAGGTGCTGGCCTAACGTGCGCTCCCCCTGATGAAACAAGCGCACATTGGAGGGCATCAACCGATGTTCCTGCAGGAATTTTCCGTGGTACCGTCGATACCAAAAGTGCGATTGGGCGACGGCGACATGTTCCGCCGGAAACTCCACCGCCTCGATCACCGGACAGATGTGAAACCCATTCCAATGCCCCAAAGGAGCAAGCGCGGTGATCTCCAAACCCCGGCTCGCGTTCACATCCCCCTGCCCGCCCCAGGGCGAATCCCCAAACCACGCCTCTGCCCGCAGATGAAGCGCGCCTGGATCGCCCCATTCCGCTTGGTACATCCCCACCCGCGCACCGACCCCCTTCAGCCCCAACGCCCAGGTTCGGCCCCCATAATCGATCGCGATGTCCGTTAGAATGGCGCCGCGATTCCCATCCGCGACCGCCGGCAGTCCTGCCGGATCGGACGTTCGCTCGAAGATCTGCCCCGACCCAGGGAAGCTCACCCCCAGCCCGGAGGCGATCACCTCCTGTCCCGGAATCGTCCGATAGCGCTCAGACGCCTTACCTAAAACCCTGTTCATCGGCGAAGGATCGAACGAGGTGCGCGCATGGTCTGGGTGGTTTCCACCCACATCGCCCCCACATCCTTGAACCCAAAACCGTACGCCAGATGGAGTGAAGCGACATTCCAATCAGCAATCTCGCTGATCACGCGCGTCACGCCGAGCGCTTCCAGGCCCTTCAACCGCGCCGCGATCAACTCGCGACCGATGCCCCGATCGCGGTGGGAAGCCAGCACCGTCAACGAATGCAATCGGCCCTGATCCCCGGCAACCGTCGCGAACGCGAACCCGACGATCACCCCGTCCACCTCCGCCACATAGGCGAGATCGCCGGCTTTGATCTGGGCACCGAGCCAAGTGGACACTCTGGTCGCATACACCTCCTGCGCGATCGCTGCCAACCGCAGTTGATCCTCCGGTTTCATCCGGCGCACCAGACCGCTGGGTGCCGACACCTCGGGAAAGGCGTCCAACCGCACGATCTTGTAGGTCTCGTACACATTGAACGCGAATCCCGTTCCGACTTTGTGCCGCGTCTCGCTGAAGAATTCCGTGCTGTTGATCCACTTGCGCAGCCCTTGGGCGACCGCGGTGTCCGGCGCCAGCACGGTGCCGATCTGAGCTTCCGTGTCCCGAAGGGCGATCCCGACCAACCGTTTGCCGGCGGTCGCCACGAACACGGGGTCGCCGGAATCCAAGGCTTTGATCGCAAAGTCCTCCAGGAACGGTCCGAAATGCTCGGTCGCCAACACCTCGGGCCATTGGGTGAGGTGCGCCGGGGACGCCAGAGGAGCGAACGCCACCTTCCCATACGCCTGCGTATTCATCGATTTGGGTGGCATGAGCGAGCGCAGGAAAAACAACAACCCCACAAGCAGAGTGACCGGGATCAACAGCGTGATCCCCGCGGCCCCGAAGAACCCCGCGGCCGCAAACGCCCTCGGGCCAAACAGCCACCAGACCGGCGGCGGTTTCAGCTCCCAAGCAGGAGGTTGCGCGGGGGTGGTCAAATAGGTCGCCGCGTACACATCGACCGTGTCCGTCAGCGTAAATCCGCCACTGGCGCCGTCGAGGTGGCCTGAATCCTCCTCTTTGTACCGCTCCGCCAGGACATAGCCGCTCGTCGGGTCGAAATACCAGGTGTCGGTCCATTCCACCGACATCTCCCCATAGGCGTCCTTACGAAGCTTGTTTCCTGTGGCGAACAGCTCGATGCCCGGGCGGGTCACCCCCAACGAAGTGACCGTCGAGGACCGCGAGATTACCTGAAAGTCGCGGTCGAGAATGCGCAGAGAATCCCCTTCCTCCACGTCCGGGGGGATCCAAAACCAGATCGCCAAGCTCTCCGGGGCTACCCCCACCCACTCGGCGTCGTCGAGATCGATGGCGCTCTGGTAGCGCCGATCGGAAATCCCGAAGCGCGAGATGCGTTCGGTACGACCGGCATTGTCACGTGGCTCCGAGCTGGTGTACCGCCAGTCGTACACCGCGGAAAATTCAAAGGTGTCGTCGGTATGGGCGGATCGCAGCTCATACTTTCCCAGCGAACGCGTGCGATCGCTGTACCCGAGGTATACCCCGGAAGTGCCCCGAACTTCGCGTTCGAGGGCGTATTGAAAGTGATCGCCGGGCTCAACGGCGGACGCGAACGCGCTTAACAGAAAAACAAGCATGGCCGTTTATACCGGCCGCTCGACCGCAACACAACCCGTCGCCGGGGCGATCGTCAAGCGGTTGACGATTTCAAGGAGGGCTGCACACCAGCGCCAGCGCCTGCGCTGGCTCGGCCATCGGAAGGGTGATTTCGTACATCAGGTTGTCGACAAAGGTGACATCCACCGGATGCGATTGTGCTTTGCCCTCGACCGTCACCACGAGATCCCCGCGAAACGCAGGAAACGGCTCTGGTTCCACCCGGCCCTCCGGCACCGGCACCACCGTCCAATTTCCGGTGAGCTTGGCCGGCGGCGCATCCGCCGTTTCTCCAGAGAACTCCGCCTTGCCGTCGCCATGGACGGTGAGACTGCACTTTCCGGTGGCCGCCGCCTCAGCATCCGGCGCGTGCAGGGCGCAGGTGCACGAAAACGCCTGATCCGCCGCGGGAGGCGGCTGATCGAGGGGTGGAGCGGCGGTTTCGGCGGGGGCCGGCGGCTCGACCGGAGCGGCATCGCCGCAACCGACCAAAAAAGCGAACGCGAACAAGGGTGTTTTTTGCATTTTGGTGTTTACCTCTCGGAGGAGTACAAGCGGCGAAATCAACTACCGAGGGGCTAAATCCTCGGCCGTATGTGGGTAGTACCAAGACAACATGGAATATACGCCGCTGGGAAGGCTACCGGGTGTCGCCAACACATCTGCGCCATTCAGGTATTCACCCGAGATCAACACAACATCTTCGTCGTAAGCTTCTGCCTTGGCGGTCGCCCCCTGCACCTTGGAAGCGCCGATCCCAAACACTCCCCCAAACACATCCTCGAGGTCCGGAGGGCCAGCCCAATTTTCGATAGCAAACGAGCGCGGCCCCACACCCGCGGTGAAGGTCTGATTCGCCGCGGCTTCGAGAAGTTCCGTCGCGGTCGCCCAATCGGGATCGGGATGGAACCCCTCCGAACAATACACCGTCGCGGCACCCCCGGTCAGCTCAAATCCCAAGTAGATCTCCTCCAACGGCGCGTCCATCGGCGACACTACGTCCTCGAGCACGAGGATCGGCGTCGTTTCATCCCCGTAAATGTCCACAGAGCACTGGTTGTAATCACTGTCAAACAGCCCAAAGTGGATCCAAGCCGCCGGTGATGGGGCGAGCCCCGACGAGTAGGACCAGGGAACCAGGGCCTGTTCGTCGCCATCAAAGCCAAACATGACCAGCTCTTGCAACACGACAGGCGTCAGAACGCCGGTGCATCCGGCCGCGCAATCATCGTCTGCACAGTCGATGTACCGATCGCCATCATTGTCGATATAGTCGGTACAGTCTTCGACGACCGGATCGGTGTCGTCGGTGTCCACCACATCCGTGTCCACCACGTCGGTGTCCACCACATCGGTGTCAACGACCTCCGAATCCGAGTTCGTGTCCTCCGTTTCCGTAGGAGCACCGGCACAGCCGGCCAGAAAGATCGCCAAGGGAAGGATGCGCATGGTTTCTCCGCGTCGGTTCAGGAACGAGGGGAAGTGTACCACAAGTCACCGGCGGCGTTTCGCTGCCCAGATGGTAAAGCAGTTGACAAATCAACGTCGGCCGCAGAACCGCTGAGACAAACTGCAACACCCCTTCAAACCACATTCTATTCAAGGACCGACACCGTGGAGATGGCGATGCTCACGCTTTGGTTCCTGGCATCGTGCTTTGCAGGACGCCGAGTCGGCGTATTGGCGCGCTTGGACGTCGGATGAGAGCCTGTATTTTTCCTGCGTAAGCCTCGACCCCCAGGTGAGCGAACTTCCGAGCGTATGCGCTTCCTTCTTGGCCCTAGAGCCCTCGCACCCCTACGGCGAATAAACGTAAGCCTGACTTCCGTAGTCCGATGCCCAGATCTCGGTCAATGTCGAAAAGTCGGTCACCACCACCAACCCTTGATCCCGAAGTTCGGCCATCGGCTCAAGCACGGTGGCATCGATTTGCGCAGGACCATCCTCTGAAAGCAGCACCGTCGGCGTCAGGTTCCACGAAGCGGTGAGCATCACCCCGGGCGGGACGGTGCCGTCGGCGTACAAGCCCACCAATTCCTCCACCCCCGCGACATCGTCGTGCCAAGCCCCCACGGCAAGGATGTTGCCCTGGGGGTCGTCGTCGAAGAAGTGCTCCGGATCCTGCGGCCGCCAAACGCCGCTCAGAAGCGGATCGTTGTAGTGGTTGGGCGTGCCAGCGCCGATCAAAATGTCCCCCCGCCAGACGGCCTCGGGGTAGTGCAGGCCAGGAACCGGATCCCGAAACCGGTCCCACTCCTGAAACTCGGCGAGCTCCGGATCCCACACGTGGCCGCCGATCACGGTGCTGCCGCCAACCCCCAACTGCTCGAGCAGGTAAGCCACATCTGTATAGTTATACCCACCGCTTTCGTGCGAGTGCGGATCGATGACCACTCCAAGTTCATCGTGCAGATACAGGAAAAGGTTTTTTCCGTCCGTAGTGGAGGTCAATTCGCTGTCTTCGTACAACAACGCCGCTTCCAGGAACGTCCAGTCGGGCTGCACCACCCATTGAAGATTGCGCTGCTCGGCCAGTTCTGCCAATTCGATCAGGCGGCCCCGCAGGCCCAGGTAGCTCAGCCGGGAGATCTCCGATCCCAAGGCGCCGAGCGGAGTATTGTCCTCGATGTGCGTGAACAAAACGACGTGCACTACCCCCTGGTCAGGCAAGGCCACGTCGGAATCGGTGCCTCCATCGGTATCACCCGCCGGATCGGTGTCGGAATCCCCGGCGAGGTCGGTATCGGTCGTGACCACGGTGTCAGGACCGGAGTCCAGCTCGGGACCGGTCTCTTCAACGGTCGTATCGTCCTTGGAAACACCCGTGCACCCCATACTTCCGATAACCAGGAGGCTCGTCCATTTCGTGACACCCATACGTCCCCCAACCGACTCGCAACATCTTAGGCGATTTTTGCGCCTGAATGCAGCCGATGGGCGATTGGTGCATTTCGGTGCACCCAGAAAAACACACCCGTGCGCACCCTGTTGGGAACCTGGTCCCGGACAGGGTGTCAAGGGCCGGTAAAGGGGGCACCATGTGGCGGGTTCTGTTCGTGTGGATGGCGGTAGGTTGCGGACCCAAGGACATTTATGGCCATCGGCCGAGTTACTACAATATTCCCAGTGCCCAGGGCTACCGCGCGCTCTGTCAGACTTGGGTAGGCGATGATGTCAATGATCTGATTCGCAGCTGGGGAGACCCCGCCACCACCGGAACGATGCCTAACGGGCATCCGACCTACACCTACGTCCGCGAAACACAATATTGGACCGACAAGGTCACCACGAAGGTGGTCGACCCGGACTCGGGCAAGACCGTGTGGCGCACCTCTCCGAGCGAGAAGGTGGTTCGCAAGTGCGAAACAACGTTCGAAACCAATGCTTCTGGAGAAATCCTCCACGCACGGTGGAACGGCAGCCTCTGTGAGGCAAAACCGCCCAAACCTCCCACGGTCAACGCGCCCGTGGTGGCCGAATCGTCAAGCCCTTGACCATCGGATGAACGCTCCATCAAAACGATGGACTTTGGCTCCAAAGTGATGGAAGATCCGCCGCCCGCGGACGCTCTCCCTCCCTTTTGGCACGCTGGAACGGTGGCACGATTGCTGCGTTCGCCGCTGCAGGTTCGTTCCCCCCGGGTTCGAACGTGGAGCTTCCCATGTCCGTTTTTCGTGTTCTCTGTTTCATCGCATTTTTGCCCGCTTGTGCGACGGGAGAAACCGGCGCTCAAAAAATGGGCGCCGACGCCCACGAGGCCGCCGCCAAAAAAGCCGAGAAATCATCGGAGCGCCAGGCCGCGCAATACGACCCGGACGCCGACGAAGCGCTTCTGCATTGCCAGACCGCGAAGGGCTCGCGCATCTGTTGGAGCAGTCTGGCGAACCCCACCGATGTTCACCTTCGCCAAGCCGAAACGCTGCGTCAGGTGGCCGCCACCCACCGCGCCGCTTCCGAGTCCCTGCGGGCCGCAGAGGAAGCCGCTTGCTCGGGAATTGCCGAGCAAGATCGGGACATCAGCCCGTTTAGCTACACCGATGACATCACCGCGGTCGAGCCCCTCACCCGCCAGGGCAAAGCCGGTAAACCCGACACGGTGCTCGGCGCGACCGTCACCCTTCGGGCCGTCCCTGGCCTGACCGCGGAATGGCTGCAAAGGGTCGTCGATTGCCACATTGCGCGCAACGCTTCGCTCGGAAATCCATTGATCGATGCGCCCACCTGCCCATTGGTCCCCAAGGACGTCAAGGCGACGGTCACCTCGACCGGAACCGGTTTCGCCGTAGAGCTACGTTCGCCGAACAAGAAGTCGGCCGAGGAAATCCTGTCGCGCTCACAGCAGCTGTTTGCCACCACCGCCCTGCCGTAACGCTTCCATTGGATGACCTATGACACAGCTCTATCGCTTCTTTCAACGAGGAAAAGTGCTTGTCGATGTCGCTCTCGGATGGCTTCGCGAAGGGGTGCGGCAGGGGCGCCATACCCCGCCGGCCCCACAAGCCCAGCGGCGTTGGAAGCGCAGGCGCACCCGTACCCCCAGATGGTAAAGCACTTTACGAGTCAAGCGCCGGCCGGGCGAACGTCCGTCCGCTTACCGCAGCAACGGAATCACATTCTTCCCGACGTTTTCGCACTCTTCCAGGTGCGGATACCCGGAAAGAATAAACACGCTCACGCCGAGATCGGCGTACGCTTGTAGCCGATCCGCCACCTGCTGATAACTCCCGACGATCGCCATTCCGGCGCCGCTGCGCACCACCGCGATCCCGGTCCAGAGGTGCGGCTCGATGAACAGATCGTCGTCGGCCTGGCGAAGCAGGTCCCACTGCCGTTTTTGGCCGACGCTGTCGCGCTCGGTGTTGGTCAGCTCACGGTTTCGGGCATTCTCCAGCTTCTTGAGTGGGATCGGCGCGATCAGATGACGGGCGGCCTCCAAC
>SYKL01000327.1 GCA_005797785.1 Pseudomonadota bacterium
CCGCCGCGGTGCGCGACGGCGCCCGGGTCCAGGAGTAACCCATGCATTGGCTCGCCGATATCTCGGTTCGAAGACCTGTTTTTGCATGGGTGATGATCCTGGTGATCTGCGTGCTCGGCGCCGCCGGGTACATGAAGATCGGAGTAGATCGCTTTCCGAAGATCGATTTTCCCGTCGTATCGGTGGTGACTGTACTTCCTGGAGCCTCGCCTCGCGAAGTGGAGTCCGAGGTCAGCGAACCCATTGAAGCGACGGTCAATACGATCGCCGGCCTCGACGAAATGAATAGCATTTCATCTGAGGGTGTTTCCCAGGTTGTTCTTCGGTTTGTGCTCGAGAAAGATGTCGACGACGCCGTCCAGGAAGTGCGGGACGCCGTCTCCAGCATTCAGCAGAGCCTTCCGGAAGGCACCCAACAGCCGATCGTCCGAAAGTTTGATCCGGACGCCATTCCCGTGTTGTTGATCGGCGTCAACGGCAACGCCCCGGTGCGCGACATCACCGAATACGTCGACAAAAAGATCCGTCCCGCCCTTGAAAATGCGCAGGGCGTTGGCGGCGTTACGATCATCGGCGGCCGCGCCCGCCAGGTCAACATCTGGCTGGATCCGGATCGGCTCGCGGCACAAGGGCTGGTTGCAGCCGACGTTCAGCGCACCATCGCCCGCGAAAACCTCTCGCTGCCCGGCGGCGCACTCGATTCCGGCGTCCAACGCGTCACCGTCCGCCTCGAAGGCCGCGTTTCCAGCGTTGAGCAGTTGGCCGACGTGGTCATCCGTCAAATTGACGGTCATTCCGTCCGAATCCGCGATGTAGCCACCGTCGAAGATGGGATGGAAGAAGAGGTCACCATGGCCGCCCGCGACGGAAAACCCGCGGTGATCTTGTCGATCCGCAAGCAGTCGGGGACCAATACGGTGGCGGTGGTCGACGCTATCCAAGAACGCATGGAGGACATCCGCAAAACCTTACCTCCGACCTACAGTCTGGACGTGGTCAAGGACAATTCCGCCACCACCCGGACCAGTCTCCACGCGGTCAACGAACATCTCCTTCTGGGCGGCATTTTCGCGATCCTGGTGGTGCTGTTGTTCTTGGGCGATCTCCGTTCAACGTTCATTGCCGGCATTGCCATTCCAATCTCCGTCGTCGGCACCTTCGCATTGCTGTGGATGTTCGGATTTACACTGAACACGATCAGTCTGCTTGGACTGGCCCTTTCGGTCGGTATCGTCATCGACGACGCAATCGTCGTGCTGGAGAACATCCACCGGTACATCCATGAAGAGAAGATCCAGCCGTTCCCTGCGGCGATCTTGGCCACACGGGAGATCGGCCTGGCGGTTCTCGCCACCACCCTTTCGTTGATCGCGGTCTTCCTGCCCGTGGCGTTTATGGGCGGAATTCCTGGGCGATTCCTCGCCAGCTTCGGCTGGACGATGTCGTTCGCGGTCGTCGTCTCGATGTTCGTGAGCTTCACCATCACGCCGATGTTGTCCTCTCGCATGCTGAAGGCTCCTCCAGAGCACGGTAAGAAGCCTCTGTTTGAGCGGATGGCGGACGCGGTGATGAGCCCGCTCAACCGAGCCTACGCCGCGATCCTCGGATTTTTCGTTCGCTGGCGTATTGTCGCGGTCGTTCTTACCGGATTGACCTTCTTCGCGATCATTCCACTCGGGATGCTCGCCCCCAAGGGGTTCTTGCCCAAGAGCGATGAAGCGCAGATTGAAATGACGATCCGCCTTCCCGAAAGCGCCGGCATCGCCCAGACCCGCATCGTCTCCCAACGGATCGCCGATGAAGTGCGTGAGACGATCCCCGAGGTTGAACTGGTTCTTCTCACCATCGGTGACAACAACCAGCGCAAAGTCAATGAAGCGGCGATCAACGTTCGCCTGATCGATCCTCGCGAACGGGACGCCTCCCAAGATGAAGTCATGAACCGAATTCGCGAAAACATTGCGAGCAAAGCGCCAAAGGACGTGACCGTCAAGGTGTCCAATGCACCGCTGTTCAGCGGGGGCTCCAGCAGCCAAAACGCAGCCGTTCAATACGGAGTTTCCGGGCCCGATCTCGACCAAGTGATTGAATATTCCCGAAAAGCGCAAGAAATCCTCAAAACCATCCCCGGCGCCGTCGACGTCGACAGCTCGGTCGTGCTCGGAAAACCCGAGGTGGTCGCCAAGATCGACCGGGATCGAGCCGCGGATCTGGGCGTTCAAGTCGGCGATGTCGCGAGTACCTTACAGATCGCCCTCGGTGGCGTGGATGTAGGCAGCTACGCCGAATTTGGTGAACAATACGACATCCACCTCAAGGCCGATCCCAACACCCGAGTCACCGAAAACGACCTGTCGTCCTGGTATGTCCCTTCATCGGCCTTGGGTCGCGCGCCTCTGCTCGATGTGGTCACCCTGTCCCGCGCCGAGGGTCCCTCGTCGATCGACCGCTACCAACGGCAACGTCAGGTGATGGTCACCGCCAATACCGCCCCCGGCACCAGCGCCGGCCAGGTGGTCGAGGCGTTCGACGCCAAGGTCGACGAGCTCCACCTCAAGCCGGGCTATAAGGTGGCTCCGATCGGGCAAAGCCGAGAGATCGCCAAGACTGGGCGCAGTTTTATGCTCGCCTTCGGTCTGTCCCTGATCTTCATGTACCTCGTGCTCCCCGCACAGTTCGAAAGCTGGGTTCATCCCTTCACGATCATGGTTTCTCTGCCACTTACGGTTCCGTTTGCACTGATTTCGGTGATCGTCCTTGGTCAGCAGCTCGATCTGTATTCCATGCTCGGAATCTTAGTTTTGTTCGGGGTGGTCAAGAAGAACTCCATTCTTCAAGTCGACCGCATCATCCAGCTCCGCGCCCAAGGATTGAGCCGCACGGAGGCCGTGATCTCCGGAAGCCGCGATCGGCTCCGACCGATCTTGATGACCACCGTGGCGTTTGTCGCGGGCATGATCCCGTTGGTGACGTCCGACGGCGTAGGTGCGGCGTTCAACCAGGCGACCGCCGGGGTGGTCGTTGGCGGGCAGACGCTGTCGCTTCTGCTCACCCTGCTGGTAACCCCAGTTGCGTACACCCTTTTGGACGATGTCTCCCGCGCCTTCTGGTGGGTGGTGGGCAAAATCCTCGGCACTGCCACCCCCGAACAATCGGGTTCCAACAACATTGAACCTCACCAATTGGAAGCTCAGGCCGCACGCGTCAATGCCGGCCACGTCCACGGAGGTGTCTGATGTTGTGGCTCCTCGCGATTCTCAGTGTTTCAGCAGCATCTCTGGAAGATCACCTCCGCGCCGCCGTCGAGAACAACCCGGAGATCGCCGCAGCGGAAGCGCGCGCTGATTCCGCCGCAGCCGGAGTGACCGTCGCGCGATCCGCATTGCTCCCCTCTTTGACCGTGAACGGATCGTACACCCACAACGATCATGAGACCGCGGCCACCCTGCCGTTGCCGACCGGTACGGTGGAAGTGGTGCTCACTCCTCTCGATCAGCTCGACGCGCGCGCCCGTCTCACCATTCCACTGCTCGATCCCACTTCGATTGCGGGCGTTCAAGCGGCTGGAGCTCAAAAGCGCGCGGGACAGGCGGGCCGCGATCTCACCCGCGAGTCGATGCTGTTTTCGGTGATCCGCACCTACTACAGCTCGCTCTCCGCGGAAAAAGTGTTGATTGCCGCACGAGAATCCGAGGCAGCAGCGGAAAGCAGCCTTGCGGTCGCCCGAAGCCGATTCGAATTGGACGCTCTGTCGGCCCTGGATTTGCGGCGCTCGGAAGGAGAAGCCGCCCGTGCGCGACAAGGGAGGTTAGCCGCCGAAGCTGACGCACGCGACCAACGGCGCAACCTGTCCGCGTTGACGGGCTTAGACGCCGGCGCCGATCCGGTATTCGAAGTTCGCGCCACCCCGAGCGGAGATTTGTTGGAGCGCGCGCTTTCCACCAATCCCGACGTGCGGTCCGCCGAAGCCGGAGCCCGCGCCGCCCGAGCCAGCCGCGCCAGCGCTTTCTGGCGATACTCGCCCGTAGTCTCGGGTTTCGGTCAGGTGAGCGCCAGCAATGCCACCGGGTTCTCCGGCAGCAACTACAGCGGGCAAGTTGGCGTTCAAGCTCAGTGGATCTTGTTTGACGGCGGCGCCCGGGAGGGCCGCATCGCCCAGTCGGCATCGGCCGTGGTCGAGGCCGAATCTCGCTTGGAACGCGCCAGAATCACCGTCGCTGACGATCTCGCCACCGCCCAAGACGCATTCACCACCGCGCAAGCTTCCCTCGAAGCGGCCAAACTCGCGGGAGCCGCGATGTCCGAAGCCCGGCGCCTGGCGGAAGAGCGGTTTGCTCTCGGGGATCTCGACGCTTCGCAGCTCGCACTCGCCCGACGGGACGCTTTTGAGGCCGAGGTTCAAATTGCGCGCTCGGAAGCGAACGTAGCCATTTCCGCAGAACAAATTCGGTTTTTGACGGGCGAGCCGCTGATTGGCCCCTGATCGTTTGTAACCGTTCTGCAACCCCGTTTGGTACGACGATCGTTTAGGTTGAGACTCCCAAAGGAGCCCAACATGCGCGTAGCCCCCTTCATCGCCGTCGCCACCCTCCTGCCTGCAACCGCTCTTGCGGGTTGGCCATTTGGCGCCCCCAAAGTCGACTACGAGAAATATGCGGAAGAGCAGAAGAAAGCGATGGAGGAACTGCAAAAGCAGTCCCAGAGCCAAACCGTCGACGTCTACCGCGCTCAGCTGGGGGGCTACTGCTCGACGCAGACCTCATTGCTGTCCGCGGCCTGTGCAAAGCCCGCCGCCACCGAAGACGATCTCGCTGTGCTCCAACTCCGCTCCGAGTATGTTCAGCAAGCGTGCATTCCCGCGCCCGCCGAATCGTGCGCCAAGCCGATCCTTGCCGCCGCCCAAGCCGCGGATCCAAAGCGGGACGCCCGACGAGCCGCCGCGGCGCCGACCGTGGCCGCGCTCCAGACCGATCCGGAGTACGCCTCGTTGCGAAACGACGTTCTCGACTGGATCGGCTACGCCAACGAAGCCTGCTACGGGCAATATCCGGATGCGACCACCTGCAGCAGCGACCAACGCCACATCGAAGAAGCCCGCCTGTACCTTGGCTCCTTCCTAAAGTCGTCCGGGATCCACAGCGCCGACTGGATCGCTTTGGGATTGATGCCGGAGTCCTACGAAGTCACCCTCCTACGCCACCAAGTGGCCGGCGCTACCGAAATGCGTCGCGTCGTCGACGCCGCAGGTTCGGCCCCCTAGGCTGTTCGCGGCGACCGGCCCCGTGTACGATGGGGCATGGTGCATCTCCCGCTACTGGACGGAACCATCGACCTGAACGCGCGCCGCATCGTTCGCGGCGAAAGCGTTCATTCGCTCACCGCGAACGAAGCCAAGCTCGTAAGTTACCTCGCAGCAAAGCCCGGTGTCTATTTCACGGCGGAGACCCTGATCCGCGAAGCCTGGGGCTACCAAAGCGACGCCTCGGCCCCGGCGGTCAAAGTCGCCGTCCACCGCCTCCGGCAGAAAATCGAGCCCGATCCCAACAAACCACAAATCCTGGTCACCAGCCGCTCGGCCGGATTCTGTTGGCTGGGGGCGCCAGAAGGCGTGCAAAAACCCTCTCAAACGTTCTTTTCGGCCGCCAATCCCTGTTAGCGCGAATTCAAAGCGCGCTGTCCCTGCCTATCGTCTCGCTCGTCGGGCCTGGTGGAATCGGTAAAACGTCACTCGCACGCCGAATCCACCACGATTACACCGGTTCTCGGTGTTGGCTCGATCTGGCGGAGGTTCGCGATCTCAGCGGCCTCGAATCTGCCGTTCGGTCCAAGCTCGGCGGCGCCAGCCAGGAGACCGTCGAACAAACACTCGCAAACGCCCAAAAAACCCTGATCGTTTTGGACAATTTGGAGCAATTGTTGCCGGAGGCTGCTCTCCTGGTTCACCGTTGGCACACCGCCGCACCGCACCTTCATTTTTTGATCACGTCGCGCAAACGCCTCGAATTGTCCAGCGAAACCGTGATCGATGTGGGATGGCTCGAACCCGAAGCCGCGGCCGAAATGCTCGCCGCCGTCTGCCAGTCTGCCGGTTCCTCCGTGCCCAACGACGCAGCGGCCTTGCTCGACCAGCTTCAAGGTTGGCCGATTGCGATTCTGCACGCCGGAAGCCTGTTGCGCACGTTTTCGGCCTCGGCAATCCCCGACACCCTGCTGGAGCGAAACGCCCCCACGCTGGCCGACTTACCCGCCCAACAGCGGTCATTGAATCTGATGTTTCAGGCGTCCTGGCGCGCGCTTTCGGTTGACGCCGAGCCACTCCTCCGAGCGCTCGCTGCGGTTCCAGGCACCATTCGAAAAGTCGACGTCCATACCTTCCAAAAGAGCGGAACATCGGCCATTCACACCTTGATCCAAGCAGGATGGGTGCAGAAACAAGGTGAAGACTACGGTCTTCACCCCATGGCTCGCGAATTCGTCCTTGGAATGCCCGATCCACTCGGCGTGGTCGACGCCGCCCTCGATCGGCTCCTGGAACAGCTCGAGTATCGAATCTCCGCAGCTTCGTCGGACAACTCCAGCCTTTTCGATGATGCCCGACGCATCGTGGCGCTCGCACACTTCGCTCCTAAAAACCCCCGCGTACCCGATCTCCTGTTTTCCGACGTTATTCGCATCAGCCTACGCGAGCTTGGTCTGGTAGACTCCTGGTTACGTGCGGTTTATACTAGCGTTTCAGACGACGACCGGATCCTTGAAGCGGAAGCGCGGGCGGCGTACCAGTGGGCGAGTTGGGAACCCCAACGTTCCGTCCCCCTAGTGACTAAAGTAATTTCTTCCTTCCCAACCGTACGCTCACCGAAAAGCCGCCGCGTCATCTTGGGCTGCATCGGCTACGCCTTGATGCTCCATGATCGAAGCCATGGAATCGTCCTTTCCGATCCCGAAGAATGGCTTCGGAAGGCCGACGCTGAGTTGGGAGCCGCCACCCCCGAAAACATGAAGGAAGGACTGCTGATCAGCATGGCGCAAAGCCAATATGCGGCCGACACCCTCTCACCCGACGTCTTCGAAAGGGCAATGCAACGGGCTTCCGAGTTCGGGAGCTCGCCCGGAACGGTGGCCCGAATTCGACTCGACTTGTCCCTTCTGCGCGGCGACCAGGAGGAAGTCGAACGAACCTGGAACCAGTTGTGGGCGTCCGTCCTTAGCCTTCCCCAATCCTGGGCCAGAGCCGATGCCCTCGGACAACTTTTCCTAGCCTCGATCCTTATGAACAACGCCTCTCTTCTACGGGCCGCCGAACGTGATCTCCCACATCATAAGGTGCCAACCTGGTTTCGAGCACACCTGGCGCTGCACCGCGCGATGGCGCACGCCTGGTTCCAGACCGAGCAGTCGCGGGGAGCTATGGAGGAGCTTGAACAACACTGCACCAACCTCTTCTTCAGAGAGCGTGGGCTCGCGGATTGGGCCCGAGGAATGGCGCTCCGCCACACTCCCGGCGTCGCATTTGACCTGCTGGAGAGTAGCGTCCAGCGACTTGGTACCATCTACACGCACTTTCGCGCCCTCGCACTCCTGGTCATGGCACAGGCTTCCGCCAAGGAAGCACCGGCGCTCCTTCAACGCGCCGACGCCCTTCTGAAGAACGCGCCACCTACCCACCCGATCCGGCAACTCCGCGACACGATCGGCTGAACATGTCACTCGATCCTCGTCTGTTAGACCGGCTCGCAAAGCTCCTTCGCCTTGCGAACTCTGCAAACCCCCACGAAGCCGCAGCCGCCGAAGCACGCGCCCAGGCCCTGATCGCCGAACACCGCCTGGAAGGCTGGGTTGAACGAGAAAAAGCCGATCCGGTCCAGACCTCTCCCGATCCCCTGGATGTCAGCCGGCGACTTCGTCGTTGGAAAGTCGCTTTAGCGAACATTCTCGCGGCACACTGCCAGTGCGCCGTTTACGTGTCGCCCGGCACACGCAAAACCGGAGGAGATCGCCTGTTCATCGTCGGGCGAACCGCCGATGCACAGCGGTTGCGGGAGGCCTACGCCGATCGCATCCCACACATCGAGCGCTTGACCCTTCAGTTTGGCCAAGGCGGGGATCGCGACTGGGCAGAGGGCTTCCGGTTCGGGCTGATCGACGCCCTCAGTGACAATCTGTCACCTCCGAAAGAGGAGTCTCCAGGCCTTATCCCCTCAAAAGCAGTCGTTGTCGAGGCAGTCGAAGCCTTTGTCGCCTCCGAACTCCACTTGAAGCCCGGGCGGGCGATCCGTGTGGTCGCGGAAGCCTACGATCGAGGTAAAGACGTAGGTGCAACGGCCTTTTCATCCCTCAGGATGAAGTAGACAACGCCGACAACCGACGTAAACCTTGCCCGGTCACAAACAGAATCACAGAAAGCAGGCGGCGCATCTTCGCTCCAGAACGCGCGCCTCTTTACACAGGGGTGTCATTTACACTATGACAACTTTGTCAATTTTGTGATGCGCCGTGAACGGATCAGTTCCGAAAGCCAAACACATAGGCATATCCGCCAACGATCTCGCGAAACACCGAATACACATCCCGCAATCCGTGGGGACCGGCGGGCGCTTGCCCGATCACGTCGACCCCCTCCGCTTCGAGCGCGTACCGGGTGCGGGGGATGTGAAACCAGGAGGTCGCCACAATCGCCGTTTCCCAATGATGGGATCGCGCAAAGATCACCGCGTTTTTCGCAGTAGCCCGCGTATTATGGCCCATCGAATCGGTCACGATGCGGTCCGCAGGCACCCCGCGCGCTTCCGCATACCGAGCCATTGCGCTCGCTTCGTCCGTACTTCCAGCGCTATAACCGCCACTCACCATCATCCAGCCCACCGTCCCCTCGCGAACCAACGGGATCGCGGCGTCCATCCTTTGCGCCAACAACGGCGACAAGGTTCCGTCCGGATACACCTGATTCCCCAGCACAATCACCACGTCGGCGGGAGGCGTCTCCTCACGAAAGCCAAGGATCAATAGAGCCAAAACATGGGCACCGAGGACCGCGGCGACCAAATACACCATTCGCATCCACCGTCTACGATTTGTAGATTCTTTAGACACCGCATCCCCAGAAAAACAGCCTCTGCCGTCCACTCAGCGTCATGAGAGCAAATGCGGTGCCAAGTCCCAAACGCTCATTCGATCAGCACGCCTCGGGTCAACACCACCCGAAGCGCGCTCTTCGCCCAGGATTGCAACGACTCTTTCGCCGACTGCGGGACCCCAGGGCACCGCCGCTCCAACAAAGCGACAGCCTCCTCCACATCGTGGGTTCCGAGCCAGGTACGCAGCTTATCCGGCTCCAGCCGAAAGCGATCCACCACATCGCGCTGCAGGCACCGGCCCAGGCGCTCGATCTGAAACCGCTCCCAGGGCGTCAAAGCCCCTGGAGGAACAATGATCTCGAGATCGCCGCTCACCCAGATCGGCGGCACCGCGCCCTTCGAAACCCCCGCCCAACGCCGACCATCCTCGGTCGCTGCAAAAACTCCTGGAGCGCGGCGGATCAACCCGAACCGCGCCATTCGGCCAAGCACGCTGCGGATCATGTGATCTTCAAACCGTTCAAAACCCTCGTCGTCGAACGGAAACTCCGTTCCTCCCTCCGGAACAGGATAGATTTTCCGCCCTTTGCGCAGCCAAGGGGTGATGAGCACATCCCGGTGTTGCTCCCTTACTCCCTCCAAAAAAATCATTTCGTCGACGGATTCCGTTCCCGCCTGCGCAAGCGCCGCTCGAACCGCCGGAATCACCGAATGCAGATCCGCGTCCACCAAGCGGTGCACCAACCGATCCACCGCATCGGTCGCCTCTCCGAGAAATACCGTTTCCAACCCAAGATCGAGCTGGAGCATCCGCGACAACGGATCGACGCCGATCACCCGCAGGGCGTGCAGGCCCCGCAACGCCCTGCCCCATCGCGGATCCGCCTCTACAGACCCCGACTTTGCAATGGCGGCGCTGCCAACTTGCGCACCCACCTTGCGCGCGTCCGGCTGGGTCAGCACCCCCGCATGGGTCAATTTTCCTCGAACATGCTCCAATGCCGCCGCAAGCGATGCCATGTCGTCCAACAGCGCCATCGGTCCCGGCGACGGCGCTTCCAGATCGTCCGGTTCGGGCATACACGCTTCGGAAAAATCGTATACCACCGGCGGTGGAGGCGGAAGATCCGGATGAAGCCGATAGCGCTCCACCTCCGGTTCATCGTCCGCCTGAACCACCGAAATCAGCTCACGAACGTATAAATCGCGCACATGCGCCGCGTCTGCCACCGGATCCCACGCATGCCGGGCATACACCACCCCTTCCACCGCATGCCGTTGCGCGGACACCAAACAACGCTTCAAATCCGGAGAAAGTGCCTCCACTTCCGCAACCAACGCCGCCGCGGCCACCTCACGCTCCGCGGCCGATCGGCGCGCATACCGCACCAACAGCGGCATCTCCGGTAAAAGCACCTTTTCAAACGACGGCTTCACGATCCGGCGCCGATCGTCCAGCGCACTCTCCACATGCTCCGCCAGCGGAAACGCCGCTTCCAACTCGGCCCACACCGCGGGATCCGACACTTCCAGAACAGAAACCGCTTTCATCCGTCAAACCTTTCGATCGAGTACGGATAACCTTGTTCGGTCAGGAACAATTTCCGACGCTCAGCATACTCCTGCTCCGGAGAATCGGCGGTCACCAGGGAATAAAATACGGCTTGGTTGTTTCCTGGCTTCGGACGCAGCACCCGGCCCAGCCGCTGCGCCTCCTCCTGCCGGCTGCCAAAACTCCCAGACACCTGTACCGCTACCGAAGCTCCGGGCAGATCGACCGAAAAATTGCCGACTTTCGAGAGCGCCAACACCCTCACCTCGCCCTCCCGAAACCGCCGGTACAGCTCATCCCGCTCTGCAGCCGAGGTCTCGCCGGAGATGACGGGGAAATGGTACTTCCGCGCCAGAAACCCCAGGTGTTCAATGTAGGTGCCCAACACCAACACCTGTTCGTCCGCATGCCGAGCCAACAATTGCTCCAACATCACGCCTTTTCGCGGGTTGTTGGACGCAATGGTGTACTTTTGCTTCGTCGGGGCAGTCGCGGATCTGAGCCGATCTTCCGCAGACAGGGCGACCCGCACCTCCACACAACGGGCGCTGGCGATCCAGCCCTGGTGTTCCAGCATTTTCCAGGGAAGATCGAAGCGTTTCGGCCCAATCAACGCGAAGACATCGCCCTCCAACCCGTCTTCGCGCACCAAGGTCGCCGTCAACCCCAACCGCCGCCTCGCTTGGAGATACGCCGACTCTCGAAAGATCGGCGCCGGCAGCAGGTGCACCTCATCGTAGATCACCAGGCCCCAATTGGCCTCGTGAAACAGCCGAAAATGCGCCGGCGGTGCGTGCTTTTGAGGTCGCCACGTTAAGATCTGGTAGGTGGTGAGCGTCACCGGGGCCAATTGCTTCTTTTCCGAGGTGTATTCGCCCACATCGGCTTCGGTGAGCGTGGTGCGCGACAAGATCTCGCGCCGCCACTGCTGAAGCGCCATCTGGCCAGTACAGAGGATCAATGTACGCATTCCGAGTCGGATCATCGCCCCGATTCCGACCATCGTTTTTCCGGCTCCGCACGGCAGCACCACCACGCCGCTTCCCGCGTCGGGCCCGCCATGAAAGGCGTCCACCGCCTCCACCTGATAGTCCCTTAACGACCAGGGTTTTCCGTCCGGAGTGGTCATCTTCCACTCCATCTTCAACGCATCGCCGTCCTCAAATCCGGCAAAATCCGCCACCGGATACCCAAACGCAAGCATCGCGCGCTTCAGTTCCCCGCGTTTGTGGGCAGCGATCCGAACCGTGGTCGGTGTGGTGCGCGAATCCGCAAAAAAGTCATGTAATTCCGGAAGATGCCGTACTTCCGCCAAGTCCTCCGGGCGATCCGCCTCCAACTGCAGCGCCTCCCCATCGCGCACCAGGCGAAGCCGCCCATAACGCCCCATCTTTTCGCGGATGGTATCCGGAAGATTGGTTGGAACGGGGTACTTGGCAAACTCGTGCAGGCGGCCGATCACCTCATCGGCGGTGTGCCCGGCCGCGGCCGCATTCCAGAGCGACAACGGGGTAATACGCCAAGTATGAATATACTCCGGACTTTTCACCAGCTCGGCAAAGCTGAGCAGGGCGTCCCGCGCCGCCTCAAACCTCGGCGACTGGGTCTCC
>SYKL01000328.1 GCA_005797785.1 Pseudomonadota bacterium
ATCGACGAAGAAATCCCCACCGCGGGGGACATTTGGTCCGATTCTGACTCCATCTTGGCCGCACAAGCTGCCGGTTTTCTCGAGTCGGTCCGCGCGGAGAAAGGATGATCTGGCTCTGGTGGGGGTGCGCCCGCACCGAACCCGCGATCGAAGTCACACTTTCGCCCGAGTGTCCTTCGTACACCTCCGAAGCCGTCGGTCAATTGGATGCTTCGCTTGTGGAAGTTTCCGGCATGGTTCAAGGACGGCGCGATCCATCGGTGTTTTGGGTGCACAACGATTCTGGCGATGCGGCACAGCTGTACGCCATCGCGCCGACCGGTGAAAAGCTGCATACGTACTTGCTTCCAGGCAACGCTACCGACTGGGAGGATTTGGCGATCGGGCCGGATCCAGAAACCGAGGGGGGAGCCTACCTTTACATTGGCGACATCGGCGACAATCAGCAACTGCGGCCGGACATTACGATTTGGCGCCTCTCTGAGCCTGCACTCGGCGCCCAGGGAGAAACCACCTCTGTGGCTGCAGAACCGCTGGTTTTTCAATACCCCAACGGCGCGCAAAATGCCGAAGCCTTGCTCGTCGACGCGGGAAACGCCGATCTCTACCTGCTGACGAAAAACGACAGCGGCCTGTCCGAGCTGTATCGCGGAAGAATATCTTCCAGCTCCACTTTGGAGAAAGTCGCCGAACTCCACTTCGGTGGCACGGATCTTCCTGGAAGTCCGAAGGTTACCGGGGCATCTCTCAGCGGCGATGGTACCAAAATCTTGGTTCGCACCTATTCTTCGGCATACTTCTGGATCAATACGGGGGATATCGCCGCCAGTTTCTCGGCAAAACCGTGCCAGGTCCCGCTCGAGACCGAAGCCCAGGGAGAAGCGATCGCCTGGACGACGGAGGGCAGTTACCGCACCGTCAGCGAAGGAAACCAACCGACGATTTGGGCCTTTCACCCGTCACCGTAGCGCCCATTTCTGGATCGCTTCAAGAAATGGCACTCCGTACCTAGCAAACCGCTGTTCTCCCATCCCATGGACCGCGAGCATCGCACGACGGGTGGTGGGTCGAAGTTTAGCCATTTCTTCCAAGGTTTTGTTCGGAGCGATCACATAGGAGGGTACGGCGTGCTTGTCGGCCATTTTCGAGCGAATATCCCGTAATAACGACAACAACTCGCTCGACACTCCCGGCGAGGGTGCCACCACTTTTGCCCGCTCCAACTTTCGAAACAGCGGAAACACCATCCGGAAGTCCGCTTCCTCCCTTCGAAGTACGCGCCAACCGCGCGCGGCCACCGACAGCTCTTTGTAGGTACGCTCTTTTCCAGCGATCTCGCGCGTAACATACGTTTCGGCGACACATTCCGCAGCCACCAGCGCTTGGAGAATGTCGGCGATCTCGCCGACTGTCCAAGCGGTGACTCTTCGGCCATCTCCCTCCTGTTTAGGCCCAAGGACTCCATAGGTGGGTAGCGTGTCAAAGCCGAACTGAAGCACCTTCTCTTCTCTGGACCCAAGCGCCGTTTTGGCGATCAGGTCCGCCGAAAAGCCTAACTTCTGAGTGTGTCGTTCCATCCGGGCAACGCACGAAAGCAGTTTCAGAACGATCGTTTCCTGTTCGGGAGAAAGAAGCCGGGGTTCATCCGTTGCGGCCCGGCCCTCCCGGCATACATCGCAGGTGCCACACCGCTCAAACGGAGCTTTCTCTCCAAAGTATTCGACCACATATCGGCGCCGACAGGCGGCGTGGGTATACCCCTCCATCCGGTCCAACTTGGTGAACTCTCGGCCGCGACGCTCACGAATCTTCTTCTCGTCCAACTGGAGCGGTTTTTCAGGGTGAAGCAACTCCACCCCACCGCGACGATCAGCGGCCCGATAGTGGAGGTATCCCCTCTCTTCCAAGCCGCCCAACGCCGCATGAAGTTGGTCGCGGCTCACTTCCGCCTCCTCCGCCCAAGCATCCGGCTGGAACTCCATTTTGTCGCCAGGGCCCAAATGGCGTTCACAGATCATGGCCCACACCTTTCCGCGAACCCCCTGCGGCACATCCTTCGGAGGACGGGCATCCACGCGAAGGTAGGCGGCCCGATCTGACGGCGCGATTCGGCGCACCATCGCCTCTCGTTGGAGCATGTATACACAGGCAGAAGCGGCTCTTTCGCCAGCATCGTCCGGCAGTCCTGCGGCCATTTCCTCCACCGTCGCAAAAATCGGATTTTCGCCGCGGCTTTGAAGCCAACGGTACAGGCGATGCACCCAATCTGCGGGGGGGTGGGAGTTGTCGATGAAAAATTCGTGGATCCGACGGTCGGAAGGCTCATAAAGGAGGACGGCTCGGCTCATGCGCCCGTCGCGTCCCGCGCGCCCAATTTCCTGGTAATAGGCTTCCACCGTTCCAGGTAAATCATAGTGAATGATGCATCGAATGTCTTTTTTGTCGATGCCCATACCAAAGGCGTTGGTAGCGACTACCACGGGAAGACGGCCTTCCATGAAGTCTTCTTGCACCCGCGTGCGTTCCGCAGGCGGAAGTCCCGCATGGTACATCCCCGCCCGAACGCCTGCATCGCGCAGCGCTTTGGTGGCGCG
>SYKL01000329.1 GCA_005797785.1 Pseudomonadota bacterium
CGACACCACCGGCGCCAAATCCCCGCCCTTGACCGCGAAACCGTCCAGGGATCGAACGCCAAAATCCACGCTTTGCGCGTGCTCGGGGAGCTCCCATACCGGGTGCGCTCCCTCCAACGTGCGAAGCACCTCCTCCGAGCTTAAGAACCGCTCTTTCGGCGGAACCAACGGACGATCCTCTTCGTCGAGGGCCTCCCAACGCTCCTGGCTTGTCCGTTCAAAATCGCGAATCGCGTTCGATACATCCTCTGGATAAACCACCACCAACCGAAAGGATTTGAGCTCCTCCCAAGGAGAATCCGTCGGCAGCAGCGCCGGCAGCCACGCCTCGATCCCCGCAAACCGGATCCCCGCGCGCAGATCTTCAAACACCCTCCGGCGGATCCCCGTTCCCCGGCCATGTTCCGCGACCAATCGTCCAAATTCTTGGCTTGCCCGCTCCACGGTGGTGTCGTCCAGGATCTCCTCGCGCGCCGGCAAGATCGCTACCTCGGCGAGCTTTGCCCCGGTTCGCTGGGTCACCGCATCCAGGCGGCGCAGCTCTTCGATCTCGTCATCGAAAAAATCAATGCGAACCGGCGGCCCATCGATGCGCCAAAGATCGAGTACATCCCCACGGACAGCGAATTGACCCGGCTCTTCCACCCGTGCCACCGCCAAAAAGCCGCGCGACTGCAGCCAACGCGCGAGCGTATCTCGATCGAGACGGTCGCCTTTTTTAACGGTTCGACGGGATTTTTCCCGTTCATTTCGTCCAGGAATTCGCGTGGCGAGCCCCGCCACCGGCGCCACCACGATCAGCGGCCCGCCTCCGTCGATCGCCGCCCAGGTGGCGATCCGCTCGGCGATCACCGAGGGATCCGGCGAAAAACCATCGTAGGGGCGGACATCGTCGGCCGGAAGCTCGACCACCCGTTGGGGATCGGAATGGAAAAATCTGAGCCCTTGCACCACGCGTTCCGCGCGATCATCCCCGTCGACGACGATCAGCCAGCGTCCGTCGACCGCCACCTGAGCGAGCACAAAGGCGAGGGAGTCTCCAGGCAGTCCGGACCAGCCGAGGCCGCTTTTCAGCGCACGCTTCGCGTCCTCGATCAGGGTGTCACCACAACATCGCTCGACCCACTCACCAGGGGGCTGTCCGGAGTCGCGCCCAACCGATGTCTGCGATCCAACCAGATCGGCCACAGCGCCACCATCACACAACCCGCACGCAGCAATTCCGCAGGGACCAACACCAGATCCACCCACCGAGGCGCCGCCCGGGGGTCCAAGAAGGTCGACGTAAACCAGACGCCGGCATCATAGGGCGCTCCAAACTCCAATCCAGGCAAGCCCAGGGTGTTGCCCAACGGCGCCAAAGCGTTGCTCAGCGGCGTGCCGATCACGACCAGCGTGGCCGAAAATACCGCGTAGACCAGCGTGGGAATCAACATCGTCAAAAACAGCCGACGCCGAATCCCGGAGGTGTACTTGGAAGACTCCTTAAAAGCCCGCGCATCGGGGTACTTGAATACTTGGAAATTGGCGAATGCGTACACCAACATGTAGTGGATGCCGGGGATGACGACCTGCATACCGATGGCGATCGCAAGGGTTGCACCACCATTCACTGCGATCACGTCGCCAGCGCGTTTGCGAACGTTCTCGAACACCTCATTCCAGCTGTCAAACCCGAGCGAACGGCCGCTGGACGCTCGGTCCGCGAACGTCATCCACACGATCGCCACCAGGCTTCCGAAGAAGACGCTGATCACTAGGTCGATCGCCTGAAACGGAAGGCTAACCAGCGCGGCTTTCATTTCCGCCATGTCCCGCATGGCGATCGTGCCCCAGAACATCAACAACGGGAGGATCAGCAGGCCCGGAAGCCAATGGGTGCGGCGCGCCCCATTCATGTTTGGAAGCAGCAGAACGCAAATTCCGACGCAGCCCACCAACAACACCTTGATAAAGAACACTGCGGAGTCCAACGCTTCATTGCTCGTATTTTCCAGGAACGAGTCAAGAAACCAATTGGAAGCCACATCACCCACCGCCAACACCGCCGTGCAGACGATCAACAGCGGCACCAAGGCGGGCAGCGCTTTAAACAGGACCTGCGCACCGTGTTTCGCAGCCGCCAACGCCGATGTTTCATGGATCCACTGTTCACGCAGCTTGTCCCGCTTTGCTTCGCTGGGGGTCGCGCCAAACAGCTGCGCCCAAAGGCCGAGATTAACCAATGGAACCAGCCCCAAGAAGGCATCGTCCGTTGGACGCCCCAAATCATTGAGCCGGGGCATGGACAGCGGCACCTTCACCAACTGAAACGCCAGAAGAACCAGCACACTCGCCGAAAATGCAACCGCCGCAGAATCTCCTTCCGCGCTTGCCGGCGGCAGTAACGCCACCGCAAAATACAACTGAACCGCGGTAACCACGGCCCAAAGCGCAAACCACGGGAACATCTTCAGGCGCGGCATCGTTCACCCTCGTCGTCTCGCCTTAACCGAACGGCGGATCCGTATCACCGGTGATTCGTTGAACCAGGGGGCTCATCAAAACCGATACGGCCAGGAGCCGCTTTGGTAGCGGATTCGCTGGCACGCAGGTTGCCATTCAGGGGTCAGGAGATCGACCCCATGCTCCTTGCCCTGACCCTCCTGACCGCTCCCGCCCAGGCCTGGGAAGTTCTTCAAACCGAAAATGGCGATCCCGTCCGGTTTGTCGAGATGCCCGTCGCTTGGACTTATGACGACAGCCAAGTGCCTTCCGACATCGAAAACGATGCTCACTCCTCCGCCGTGGCCGATTCCATGGACGTCTGGGGACAGGTAGAGCAGGGCGGCGTCACCTTCGAAAAAGACGGTGCAGACGCCAACACCGTGTACTGGGAGCCCAACTGGGAGTGGGATGACGCCCTGTTGGCGATCACCTCCACCTGGGCCACCGATGACGGTGAAATCGTCGGTTTCGACACCCGTATCAACGGGGAGTACGCCAACTGGGGCGTCGACGACGAAAACAAGATGGACCTGCAAAACACGATGACCCACGAAATTGGGCATGCGTTGGGCCTCGACCACAACCCCGAGTTGTACGAAGCGACGATGTACCCGACGGCAAGTGTCGGCGACCTCTCCAAACGAGAGTTGGAAGCTGACGATGGCGACGCCATTCGTTATCTGTATGGCAAGGCCCTGGAAGAAGAAAAGCCGTTGTTCGCTTGCAATGCTTCAGGAGCTAGCTCCTCAATGATCGGTGTGCTCTCCGCCGCCGCCACCCTGTTCCTTCGCCGGAGGAAGGCATGATCGCCCTGTTCGCATTCTTGTTGTCCGCGTCTGCGGCGACCTTCTCGCATACGACGCCGCTCCCCGAGCTGGCGGCGAACAGCCAGGCGGTGGTTCAAGGCGTCGTAATCTCCGCTGAAACCCGAGTGAAAGGCCACGATTTGGAGACCCACTATGTGATCGCGGTCGAACAGACGCTCCGCGGTGCCACCCTTGAAACCGTCGAGTTCACGCTTCCGGGCGGCAAGTTCGAAGGAAAGACCCAGCGTTTCACGGGGATACCCCTGTGGAGCGAGGGAGACGAAGTCATCTACTTCGTCCCACAACAGGCGGGCAAAGATACCGCCCAACGCGTGCTCACCGTCGACGGCCATCAGCTGATCGACAGCCTGGAACGCCCAGAGTTCCCACACACCTCCGACGAATTGAAGGTCGTGCTCCGGAAATAGTCAACTACTTTACCATTTTACAGCGCCCCCGGGACCAGTCCTCCTCGGGGGCGTTGTTTTTTTTCTGAGCTGCGAATATTCGCCCCGGTCACGCGTTGACGTACAGTGACGTGGGAGGACAAATGATGACACGGCGACAATGGTTCGGGTGGATGGGGGCGGGCGTCGGCGCCGCTGCCCTCTGGATGTTCGCGGAGGACGCCGACGCTGGACCTCGACGACGCCACCGCCGTCGCGTTCGCCGGCGCATTCGCCGTCGGATCCGCCGCCGCGTCGTACGCCGGGTCGTATTTGGACGTCCGTTTTGGGTGGTGCCGGTGGGCATCGCCGTCGGCTGGGAACTCATGGACAACGATCGCGTGGTCGTCGTCAAAGAAACTAAGATTGTTGAGAAAGAAACTCAAAAGGTGGAAGTTCTCGTGGTCGTCGACTCCTCCGGCAACACCGAGGAAATCGAGGTGGTACGCGAGGACAACGCCGAGAATGGCGCCGAATTGGAAGGCTCCACCCTGGAGGACGGCGACAATTCCCCTTCGATCGAAGTGGAAGTCGAGGTCGAGGTCGAAGACTAGATCGACCCCAATCGTCAACCGCTTGACTAATCGCGGCCGGGCTTTCCTCGGCCGCGTTTGAGTCGACGGGCGACGACCTCGTCCTGCCGCGATTTGTACAAATGATGGGCGTTTTCGCCCTCTTCATTTTGCCGTGCGGTGTCCTCATCCAACAGCTGAAACTCGACCATGACATAGACCACGCGGCCGAGTTCGAAGGCAAATGAGGGCGTATCCGACTCCGGAATCCGAACCGGATAGTCCACAATGAAGTTGATCATCCGGTAGGATTTGCCGGAGAACTCATTCTTCCCAACCGTCGCACGAACCGGCTCGTCGCGAACCAATTGCAGACGTCCATCCTCCGGAAGCCGCGCAATCACGCGCTCCGGGTCGAGAAGATTATTGAAACTCTCGTCCGGGATCACGTAGTTAAACGGCAGCATTTCTTGCGTGAGGTAGACCAGAGCGTCGGTCAGGTCATCCGCGCTCTCGACCACAATGCGAAACCGCAATTTGTCGAAGATGGTGGCCGCCACATTCTCCTTCTTGGCCAACAACTTGGTGATCACCGAGCTACGAGTTTTCCGTGATCCGTAAAAAGACGAGACCCGTAGCCCCGATTCGCGCATTTCCCGGGCCGCCCGAAGGATCCTCGCTTCGGCGAGATCGAACAGCCTCTCCTCCGAAACGGCAATCTTAAACTTCAGATCCGCCGCCTCCATGTGGTGGATCACGTGGACCAGCTTAAGAATCACGCACGACAGGATCTGGCGACGGCGAAAACCATCCGCTTGCGACGCCCACAAAAAGACCTGCCGAACATCCGGTGGATCGCGCAGCTCCGCCGGAAACCGCAGGTGGAGGTGCTCTTCCAGGTAGGAAACTGCCTCATTGTAGACGTACCGCATGCGCTCCCGATCGATCGGGTCGCTCGGATCAACGAGGTGCAACGAGAGAAAACGGTCCACCTGTTCCAGCGTGTCGAACGCCAACCGCTGCCAATCGATGACCGAGCCCCCGCCCAAGAGCAGACGCACAGACTCCACCTGCTCCAAGCCCAAAACCATGGGTCGAGCCGGCGTTACGAAGCGGGCATCCAGCTCAAGTACGTCTCGCCGCACATCTCACCACTCGGAAGAAGAGGACTCCTTCTTCTTCTTATCCTTCTTCTTCTTCTTGGAGCTGGTATCCTCGTCAAGATCTTCCAATCCCGTGGAATCAAAGCCCTCAAGCGCCGCATCCGGATCCAGCTCTTCGTCAGCGACCGGGGCCGACTCCACTGGTGCAGGAACCGCCGAGGCGCTGGTGGTGGACGACGTCTTGGTCGAGGTCTTGGTCGATGAGGAAGACTTGGTGGTCGGCGATTTCGCAGGAGTGGAACTTGTTTTTGAAGCAGGCGTCGCCGTGTTGCTTGCCACCGGCACCACTGCTGCGGGCTCGGTGGGTGCAGGTTCAACCGGAGGAACCTCCGCCGTCAAAGCAGGATCCGCCGGAACTTCAGCGGTCGCAACCACCGGAGCAGGGGCAACCACCGCAGCGGGGGCAACCACCGGAGCGGGCGTCGATGGCGCCGGAGTGGTTCGCGCCAACATCAGGTAGGCCGCAGCACCGCCGCCGCCCAACAGGACCACGCCACCAGCCGTAGCCACGCCGCCCAGCAGGACGAGCCCAACCACTCCGATCAACGCATACTTTAGACCCTTGGACCCTTCCGCCATCTTTCACCCCACAGCGCACGCGTTCCCAGCGCGACAGAGTTACACACTAAACAATGATCGCCAACCTGCGAATGGTCAAGGATGGTCTATGGAGCCACGTTGAAACCACACGGTAACGCTCACCGAGGGCGCCCAGGAAGGGTGGTTGAGACCGTCGGCCGGCGCGTTCGGGTCACGGATTCTGACGGAGAGAGGCTTTGTTTCCTCAGTGGGCAGCGGGCGGTCGTCGGCGATGAGGTCACCTGGGTCGAGGCTCAGGGCGAAGGTGGTAAACTGATCCAAATTGCAACAAGGCGCAACCTGTTGCAAAGGGTCGATGCCCGCGGTGAAGAGCAGGTACTTGCCGCAAATCTTGCTGGCCTCCTCGTTTGTGTCGCAGCGGTCGAGCCTGCATTTCAGGCGTCGTTACTCGATCGTTACCTCGTGGCCGCAAGTCAAGAAAAACTGGCAGCCGTGATCGTGGTCACCAAAACCGATCTGGGGGTTCCAGAATCGGTTGAAGAAGAGCTTCGAGTGCGCGCCGCACTCGGATACCCGATTCTTCGCATCTCCAATCCGACCGGCGCCGGCCTCGACGAGTTGCGAGCCTACATT
The DNA here is from genome assembly GCA_005797785.1 of Pseudomonadota bacterium. Lineage (GTDB taxonomy): Bacteria > Myxococcota_A > UBA796 > UBA796 > SYKL01. The sequence continues at coordinate 6,588 of SYKL01000329.1, forward strand.
GCGAGCTCCGACCACACTGGTCCCTGGGCCTTGGTCGGCCATTCCGGCGTCGGCAAGACCTCGCTCATTTCGGCACTGCTGCCTGCCCAAGATGTCGGCCCGATCGGTGATATTTCCGAGTACTGGGGCGCCGGAAAACACACCACCACCCACACCCGCCTGTTTGCTTTGCCCGGTGGCGGCGAAATCGCAGATTCTCCTGGGATCCGAGGTTTTACTCCGGCGGGGGTCAACCCCGAATCCGTCCGCGACCACTTTCCGGGCATGCATGCCCTCGGATGCAAGTACCGAGACTGCCTGCACAAGATCGGTGAAGAAGGTTGTGTCGCCGACGAAAAAAGCGACCCGTCGTTGCTCCGGTCCTATCGGGACTTATTGGAGCAAGCGACGGGTGTTTGGAAGCGAAAGAGCCGTTAGCGGGACTTACGTCCGCGCATGCCGGCCAGCAACCCCAGCCCCACCAAAGCGCTCATCGCGCCTGGGATTCCAGCGGTGTTGCATCCCTTAGAATCCGCATCATCCGCGGCGTCCGTGTCCGCGGCTTCGTCGGTGTCAACTTCGGAATCTTCCACCACGTCGGCCCAAGCCGGCGCCGCAAACATCAGTCCCAATGCCAAGATAGTGCGTTTCATGTCTCCCCCAGGCGTGAGCGCTCGCCCACCTGTCCAGTCTGACACACGAATCGGAGCCGTTTCCACCGATTTCTGAATCTCCATTCATTGGCGTGCGATCACGAGCGGCAAACCTCACTCCTGCGCCGCAGCCCCAGCAAGCCGAGGGTCCTGGGGACCCTCAAGATCCATAACTTCAACGCCGTGTTTTCGCAGATAGTCCACCCCGTTCTCTCCGGCATAGCCTCCGGAAACGACCAAAACCCTGGCGATCCCGGCATGGTGAATAAGTTTAGAACAAAGCACGCAAGGCTCGCCGTTCACAATGAGCCATGCGCCTCCGGTGGCCACGCCATTGGCGGCGGCATTGCAGATGACGTTCATTTCGGCGTGGTGACACCCGATCTCCATCCGTGTCCCTGACTTCACGCCCATCGTGTCCCGAAGACAGCTTTCTCCGCCGCACAACTCGCCTCCACCCCGAGGACCGCCGTTGTAGCCATCCATCAGAATCACATTCCGCAGCGGATCGATCAGCAGCGCACCGAACTTTCGCCGCGGACAATTGCTTGCGTTCGCCAGCGCGAGGCATTGTTCGATCCGAATTCGAATGTGCTTCTCTTTCACGGGACCTCCCTCGTCCACCTATCCAGTCCAACCCTCCCTTCTATAGGCGCACGGCATTTTGACGTGGCGTAGTGGCCCGTGGGGAGTGACATTCCCACCATGCTTTGGCTCCTGCTCACGGTTCTCGGCTGTCCAAAAGTTCCCACTCCTGTCGACACAGGATCTGGCGACTCGGACGATACCAACTCAGATTGCACTACCGACGCCGACAATGACGGCGCGAACGCGTGCGAAGACTGCGATGACACGAACCCCTGGCGTTACCCCGGCGCTGCGGAATTGTGCAATGGGATCGACGACAACTGTGACGACGCCGTCGGCGCCGAAGAAACAGTGGACGCCAACGACGACGGTACCGCCGACTGTTTAGCCTGTGGAAACGCGGGCTTTGGAGCCCTGTCCGCCGTGGCCGACGCCGACCTCGAGCAAGCGATCCGCGATCTCCTGCCCGAGCTCACCTGCGACTACAACGACGCACGGGAGAAAATGTACGACGAACTCGACAATGTGGACGGCGAAGGGGCCTACTGCGTCTACACCGGCGTGTTCTACGAATACCCCCAAGGGCAAAATCCTGACTCAGACGTCATGAACACGGAACACACCTGGCCGCAGAGTTGGGGGGCCGAAGTCCCCCCCGGCAAGTGCGATCTCCACCACTTGTTCCCGGTCAACTCAGCAGTCAATTCCGCCCGAGGCAACCGCCACTTTGATATCGTGAGCTCCGTGACGACCACCTACGAAGGGGGTTCAAAACTCGGGGAAAATGCCCACGGAGACGATGTTTTCGAGCCTCGGGATGCCCACAAGGGGAATGTCGCACGGGCGATGCTCTACTACGCGGTGGCGCGCGAGGACTGGACCGACGACTCCAGCCAAAACATCTCCGACGAAGAACTCGAACTCTGGCGAAGTTGGAACACGCTCGATCCGGTGGATGCCACCGAGCTCGATCGCACCATGGAGATCCGCGATTTCCAGGGAAATGCCAATCCTTTCGTCGCCTGCGAGGGCCTGCTCGATCGGGTGATCGACGCCCACTGACCCCAACCGGAGGATCGGTCCATGTGGGCGATCTTGCTTGCCTCCTTGTCACTGGCTGCCCCCGTTGCTCCCGTACTTTCGGCGGCCGGGGGATATGACCTCACCACCGTACAGCCCTGGGCCGGGTTGGATTTCGCGCTTCATTCCGCCCAAACGAAGGGTTTTGCGCCCCTCGCCCGAGCGACACCCGCCTGGGGGTTCGGCGATCGCATGCCGATGGTTCAGACGGAATTCGGCTTCACCGGCGTCGTCCCCCAGAAAGAGGCGACAATCCGACTCGGCGCTGCCGTGCGTCCCACTTTCCTGTTCGGGCGGTACCGCATGCCCATCCGGTTCGCCGATCCCACCAGCGGAAAAGTTGTTTCCGGACTCCAATTGGGCGGAGAACTGGTGATCGAGTTCGAATGGCGCCCCAAAGCGCCGGTCACCTTTGGACTACGAGCCGGAGCGGGTTCTACCGCTTCCGACTACTATTGTGACGAGCAAAGCCCCGACTACACCACCTGCATCACCTGGAACGGCGGATTCATCGGCGGCTTTAACTTCCGAAAACGCTGGATGAACGGACTTTCCATCGATGCGATGGTCGGATTTACCTCGCATCTCGCGGTGGGCTACGCTTTCTGAGAAAGGAGGGTTCGGCCTAGGGAAACAGCGTCACCGCCTCCCAAGCTCCATCCACCCGACGGTATTCGGTGCGCACATGCAACCGACTCGCCATCCCCTGCCAAAACTCAAAACGATCCGGCACCATTCGGAAACCGCTCCAATGCGGCGGCCGCGGAACCTCCGCACCCTCGAACTTTCGCTCGTATTCGGTCACCCGTTGTTCCAATTCCAAGCGAGAACCTAGAACTTTTCCCTGATCGCTCGCCCAGGCCCCCACCTGACTTCCCCGCGGACGCGACCGGAAATATTCGTCAGCTTCAAATGGCATTACCGGTTCGACGGCTCCTTCCACCACCACCTGGCGTTGAAGGCTCCGCCAGTGAAAAACAACGCTTGCAAAGCGATTTAAGTCCAGTGCAGCGGCCTTTCGGCTCCCCAAGTTCGTATAGAACGTCAAACCGTCCTCATTCATCCCCTTCATCAGCACCATTCGCACCGAAGGACGCCCCGAAGCATCCACCGTGGCCAGCGCCATCGCGTCGGGTTCACTGGGCTCCGAACGAACCGCTTCAGCATACCAATGCGAAAAAGCGGAGAAGGGCTCTTGGAATGACAACACGTCAGCTCCCGCGCACAACAAGTCAATCACTTTACTATCGAGCCAAGCCTAACGCGGCTTAAGGTTCTTCCCCATCTTCGAACTCATACTCGGGTTCCTCAGGAGCGGGCGGAAAATCCTCCGGCATCGGTTCTTCATCGTCCTCCACGAATCGAGGAGGCCGAACCTCTCCTTCTGAGCCCCCGCCATCGTCCTCCCGCTGTTTGCGGCGCTCGGCAAGGCGCGCGCGGCGATCCGCGATCGCCTGCTCCCGACGTTTACGGCGCTCTTCTCGCGCTGCATCCGGATCATCACCACCCAAACGTTCCCGGACGGACGACGATAGATCTGGCTTGAGGCTGCTTTTTCGGCCCGAATCCGATTCCTCGTCTCCCGCCTCTTCGTCCCGGGACGGCCGCTCGCGATCCACTCCACCAGCCCGCGAACGACGTTCCCTTTCCGCTTTAAACTTGGGTTTCTCAAAGGAGCCCGAGAGCGCATAATGGAACTTGCCGTCACTGTGCTCGGCATCCTTCAGGAAGCCCTTCAGCATGGCCGCCGTGTCCCCGAGGGTGACAATAAACTTCAACCGAAGTCGGCTTTCGCTGAGGTTGTCGTTGAGGATCACTTCCCCTTCGACGTCCACCGTCACCATATCCGAAACGATTTGTCCCCTGCCCACCTTTGCTTTTCCGGACTTCACATCCAGCTGCAGGTCGACATTGGAGATGTTGAGAGGGCCGAGCGGAAAACCTTCCAGGGCCGCCGCTTCCACCGACGTGATCACCACGTCTTTTCCCACCACGGAAATCTTCCCTTCGGATTTTGAGAATCCTTCATCGGCCTCCAGATCGATGTCCAGATCCAGTCCTCCGGTCCCAATCAACTTCGCATCCGGCATCGGCACCGCAGAAATCGGCATTCCCTCGCCAATCACCCGCAACGCGCGGACCTGAACCCCTTCATCCAAGCGCGATACCGTGGCTTGAATGTCGAAGTCCCCTCCCTGTCGTGAAATCGAACCTTTGATCGTACCATTTCCACCCAGCACGCCCAAGTTCAGCAGGCTCCACAAACCGACGCGCGCACGCACGCTATCAGCGCTAAACATAAGGTTCGTCTTAGGTTTTTGCTCGGCACGTCGCGACTTCTTAACGGTGTACAGCGACACCCCGTCCAGCCGCGCCCCCAACCAATAAGGGCTTACCTCCTCCACTTGTAGGAGATACTGTCCTTGTTCCTCGACCTTCCATTGAACGAACTGGGCCGCACGTTCACTCGGGAAGGTCAACCACAAAGAAGCTGCAAACGTCACAGTGAACCAAAGTCCCCCCGCGACGGCCAATAAGCCACGTTTCACCCAGATGTTCATGCGGCCTCCGGTTTGTAGGCGATGAGCTCCACCGTAAAGTCAACTACCTTTACTTCTTTGTCCGCGGCTCGCTCAGTCACAGTTTTAAACCTGGCTACATCCACGGTCATCGGGTAGTCCGAGGTCTCAATCGCGCCAACGAAATCGAGCGACTGTTTCAACGAGATGCGCTTGAAATCCACACGATACCGCGTCTGACGAACGCCATTGACGGTTTCAGCGCCAATCTCGGTGACGCCGATCAATTTGTCCTGTAGCCCCACTTCCTGAGCGGTTTTTTCCGCAACAGCATTTCCGGGCTTCCCCATCTGTTCCTTGCTGCGCGCCAAACCTGCAGTCAACCGTGCATCTGCGGCAGTGAACTCCTCTGCCATCGCTGTTAGGAGGTCAGCATTGTCCTTCACGACCGCAACGCGAGAAGCCTTGTTCGCAACGATGTCATTGGCCAAGTACATGACGAACAACGACACCGGAACCACAAACAATACCGCGAGGATGGTGAGCAACATCCGGTCGCGCGGAGTGAGCGACTCCAGCTGACCTTCGATCGCGCCGCGAAATCCGCCTCCCGCTGGGCGAGTTACCACCTTTGCCATCAGCCCTCCTCAGCCACGGGCGCGACTTCTTTCGAAATCGTGATCGTAAAACTAACGTTGTCTTTGTTCTTTTTCTCGTTGCTCTTGGTGGCGGTCTTAAACTGCTCCACCTGCTTCAACGAGGTTTCCACATCCGACGCCGACTGAAAACCATCGGTCACCGCCGTAAAGGTGATCCCCTCGCTGGTCGCCGTGAGTTCGGAAACATTCACCGTCACCTCACCCGGCGCTGGAAAAGCATCCGTCAACGCTCTCAACGTGGACACCGTCTCCGACGTTCGGTTCTCTCGATCAAAAATCTTAGCGCGACGCTGGGTATCTTCGAGCTTTTCGCGAAGGGTCGAAACCGTGATCGATGGCGACTTGACGGCCATCTCCGCATTGCCAGAGGGTTCGATCTGCAAATACGCCGCGCTCAATCGCTCTTCGGCGGCGTTCTCCTCCACCATCCACCCTCGATAGTCCCACGCCGACTTCATCATCACCAGCATGGTAACGGCCGCCAACGCCAGCCCTCCGCCGATCAACAACGCCCGCCCGAGATTCGTCCCGCCCTTGAACGCGAGGTCGCCAATGCGAAGCTCGATCTCCTCTCCTTTCGTCTGGCCCGCCAACCGAGCCGCAAGCCCGTCCGAAACGGCAAAAGTAGCCGGTACCGCATCTCCGTTGGGATCGACCGCAAACTCCACAGGAACCCCGAGATCCTCCCGAAAATACCCGAGCAAGGGGTGAAGCAGCGCATCGGCGCCAAACAG
>SYKL01000330.1 GCA_005797785.1 Pseudomonadota bacterium
AAGTGCGAATACCGTTTCCAACAACAACTTGAAAAGGCTGCCTAACGGACTGGTACGTCAAACCGATGCAAGGTCAGAACTCGGCGGGAACCTCGGGGGGTGGGCTCTATGGCTCGGGGGCGCACACCATCACCAACATGTGGTTTGGGCAGGACACGGCGGCGTATGGAGGTGGTGCGTACCTCACCGGGACAGCCACCGTCATGTTCACCAACTTCTCGTCCAATGTGGCTTCTCAGGAAGGCGGCGCCCTGTTCCTCACCGGCACGGCGAGCTTGCAATACGGCAGCATTTACAACACCGATGCCGGGGTGAGAGGCGCGGGGATCCGGGTATTGGGCGGCACGCTGTCGTTGGACAATTTCTACATTAACTACTGCGATCTTCCCGGCTATTCGAATGGCGGTGGGATCTACGGTTCGGGGGGCGGCTCGATCACGCTTCGAAATACCGATGTCGGCGGCAACAAGGGCGGCGGGGTGTGGACCACGGGGACGGCCTTGGATATCGCCACTTCTTACGTCAGCTCGAATTGGGGCGATGACGTGCATGTGGGGTGGAACTACTACTACGGCCTCAACCCCGCCGATACGCTCGTATGCAATACCTCCAATGTGTGCACCTACGTCAATCTGTAAGGGCGGGCGTCGTCCGCGGGGCGACGACACGGTTGGGCGAGCGACGATGGCTGCGTTAACCCGCTCCCATGCTCACACTTCTGGCTCTACTCTCGGTTGCTTCGGCCCACCCGCTCGACGGCCTCCCCGGCTTGTACCCGGAGCTCTCGGGGTTGTACCGCGATTTGCACGCGAATCCGGAGCTTTCCAACCAGGAAGTCGAGACTTCCGCGAAGCTCGCCGCCCGGATGCAGGCGCTCGGCTTTGAGGTCACCGAAAAGGTTGGCGGCAACGGCGTGGTGGCGGTCCTCCACAATGGTTCCGGCCCGACCGTGTGGTTGCGCACCGACATGGACGCGCTCCCGCTCGAGGAAAAGACCGGTCTCGCCTACGCGAGCACCACCTCGGTGATGCACGCCTGCGGCCACGATGTGCACATGACCTCGTGGATCGGCGCGGCGACGCTGTTGTCGCGCGATCGCAAAGCGTGGAAGGGCACCCTGGTGATGATCGCCCAGCCCGCCGAAGAGTTGGGCAGCGGCGCCAAAGCGATGATCGCCGATGGGTTGTTCACGCGGTTTCCGAAGCCGGATGTGGCGTTTGCGATCCATGATTCGGGGGCGTACCCGGCCGGATCCGTGGGGTTGGTTCCCGGATATGCGATGGCGAACGTCGATTCCGTCGACATCACCGTGTTTGGGCGCGGAGGGCATGGAGCGGCACCGCACCGAACGGTGGATCCGGTGGTGCTGGCCGCGCGAACGGTGCTTTCGTTGCAGACGTTGGTTTCCCGAGAGACGGATCCGCTCAAACCGGCGGTGGTGACGGTGGGATCCATCCACGGCGGCACCAAACACAACATCATCTCCGATGAGGTGAAACTACAGCTCACGGTGCGATCTTACGACGATCAAGTGCGCGCGGATCTGTTGGCGGGGATCGCGCGGATCGCGAAGGCAGAGGCCCTCGCCGCGAATGCGCCCAAGGAGCCGGAGATCCGCGTAGATCCGGGACCGAGCGCCACCTACAATGAGCCTTCATTGGCGGTGGCCCTGCGGCCGCGGCTGGAGAAGATCCTCGGCAGGGAGCAAGTGCTAGACGGCACGCCGATCATGGGCGCCGAGGACTTTTCCGAGTTTCACCGGGCGGGGATCCCCGCGTTTTTGATTTGGGTCGGCGCTGCGCCAAAAGGGGCGGTCGATTTTCCGTCGACGCATTCGTCCTTGTTTGCGCCGGAGGAGGAGCCGACCTTAAAGACCGGCACCACCGCTTTGGTGACCGCGGCATTGATGGGGTTTGGTGCCAAATAGCGCCAGGCGGACGCAGGGCCGAAACGAGTGCGCGCCCGCGGGAGGCCGCGAGCGCGAGGTGCACCAGCAGCTTCCTCATGCAGGCGACCAAGGCCAACTTCCCTGGCTTGCCTCGGGCTCGCACACCTGCAGAGTAGGTTTTTTCGTTTCGTAGTGGCTGATCGCGACCAATGCCGCCATGTACAACGCCTTTCGGGCGGTGGGTCACCAACGCACGACGAAGCGAGCACGGCCTCCTCAGGCGAGCACCGAGCGAAGCGAGCCCGGAGGCGGTCGCCTCCGCAGAGGAGGCGACCTCCCATCCGAAAAAAACAACCGATTCAACTCCCGATCAGGAGCGTCGACCGCTTGGGAATCGCCCAAATAGCCCCAGTCCGGTCGGCCCCGATGCGTGGCCGCCAGGACGTCGGGCAAGCCGTCCTGGTTCACATCCCCAACCGCCGACCCAAAGGCCGCGAAAGAGCCACCGCCGTCCCCCGGTGGCAGAATCCACCAGACCGCGCGCCTTACTCGCCATTGCCCGGCTTGAGCGTGGGTAACCACGTTGTCGTAATCGCACGTAAGGACTCTCCGGGATTCACGTGATGAGGTATGGTGCTCACCAACCTCGCCCGGAGCGAACGGCAAGTGCGCATCGAAAATCTACAAATCATCGCCAATGAAGCACTTTCCGCCGACTCGTCCAGCACGTTAAGCGTCGCCGGCCACGAAGTCGAGTGGTTGGGCCGGGCGGGCAGGCGCATCGTCGTCCTAGAACAAGCACCCGAACAAGTCTGGTTAGCCCCCGATGTGACCGAGCGTTGGGGGGCCCGATCCATTGGACTGCTCCTGAACCTCGCTCGAATGGGACGGGTCGATCGAGCAGCGCTGTTTGAGGCCACCTGGAGCACCCCTTATCGGCCCCCCAGCAGCGATAACGCCCTCAATGTCGCCATTCACCGCCTGCGCCGAGAGCTCGCCGCCGTGGGGGCGAGCGTCGCAGCGCGACCCGGCGAGTACGAACTCGAAGACGCACAGATCGCGTACGTCCGCCAAGGCTCCCGAGGTCGAACCGAAGAGGACATTACCGGGCTCTTACACCTGCTGAAAACTCAACGGCGGGTCCAAATCATCGGCCGACCAGGATCCGGGCGCATGACCTTGGCGCGGCGGGTCGGCGCGATGTTGGAGTGGGCCAATGACACCGATCGAACCTTTATCGGAACGGAACCACCGGAGCATGAGTCACCCACCATTCTGGTGCGAGCCCACCCTGTGGACGACCCCAGCTGGCCAACCTTCGCAATGCCACTCCCCAAAACCACCGAGGTGGTCAGATCGCTTCAGGCGGGCAGTAAGTTCGCCGCCCCCCTACGATTCTGGTCCGAGCTCGCCGAGGCAACCGAGTACCTTCACGACGCGATCAAATGGGCACGTCGGCAATTGCTAGTGCATCCACCACAACAGGTCATCGAACTCCTGGCTTCGAAGCACAGTCCTCTGGTGACCTCGATCCAGGGGCAATGGGCGGGCCTCTCCGTCCCACTTCGCGACGCCCTAAGGTGCTTGTCGTACTTGGAGTCGCCGTGGAGCCCTTCCACCGCCGTGAAAATCGACCCCTCCGCTCCGGCCACCCTTCCGGACCTGGCGTTGCGCGGCCTGGTCGTGCAACGCACTGAGGGCTGGTGCGTTCCCCCGTCGGTTCGACGTTGGGTACGAGCGGAATCGAAGCCACAGCAGGCGGCGATCGTCGACCACCTGTTTCAGGTGCTTCTGGGAGGGTCAGCAGCCCCTATTCCCACCAACTCCTTCCACTTACTCGACTCCCTCAAGCTATGGGTATCGTTGGAAGAACGCCCGGAGGTGCGTGGAGCCTTGTGCGTGTGGGCCGCGCGCGCCTTGCGCGCCACGGACGAAGTCTCCGAATCGTCGCGGTATGCGGTCATGGCGCTCGACTTAGTGTCTCCAGCCGATCGGGTGTGGGCCGATTGGGTATGGATGGAGACCCAAGTGGTGGGCGGAGCGGCCGTTCCCTCTGATTTGAACCAGCGTTTCCCCGAAACCTTCGTGTGGCGCGCACAATTTCTCCAGCTGTGGGATCTGTCACGTCAAGGGAAGGGACGAGAGACCCTAGATTTTGCGCGTGAGATCCTGCCAGATTTCCCGTACAGCCATCGGCGCCACCTCATCGAAGCGGCGTGGTTCGATGCCGTCGCAGTGGGGGATGATGTAGAAGATGAGTTTTGGAGTCTAGAACTTCAAAAGCTACTCACCCCCACGGAGTACGTCGAAGCGCGCCAGCGGGTGATGATTGATTCGCAGCGAAGTTTCGCAAATGGCGACGTGCCGGGAGCCCTCAAGTCCATGCCGCCGGAGGGCCCCCACAGTTCTCGCTGGCCCGTGGTCCATCTCGAGTGGCGATCGCGATTCTGGTGTCGACTTGGGCAGGAAGAAACGGCCATCCAAGTAGTAGAGACCTCGTCGTTGGCTAGCCTCGCCGGCAGCACCCTGTGCAGTTGGGAACGGGTGTTGCAGCGCATCACCGAGGATCTGCCCCCGCAACGGCTAGCAAGTTTCGGTTCTGAACAAGAGGAAGAGGCTTTCGATGTCTGCCTTGGCCTCATCATCGCTGGCGAATACCCCGCCGCCATCCGAGTCATTGAAACCCTCCCTGTTTCGGATCACGCTTGGGCGATCGGAAGCGTCACCGTCCTGAAGTGGATGCTGGCGGTTCGAACTCGGGATTGGGGTTCCGCCCTCCGTTTCGAGAAGGAGTTTCCACAACACCGCTTTCTCACCGGATATCAACCCCTGTTGCGCGCGCTGGTTCAAGATGCGTGGTGGGCACGCGCGTGCGATCTCGGTATCGATCTCTCCAAGGCAGAAGCGTCGCGTGGAGAAATCGCGTCGCAGGTCGAAAAGTTCCCGTACCGCCTGTTCGCCGGATACCCCAATCTGCGGCTTCTGACAGCCGCCTCCAACCAACGACGTACACCGACCAACGAGGCGTTCTAACAGACCGAGTGGACTCGGGGTCGGCAACCCTTACGGCGCAAAACACCATCGGACTTAGGAAAAAAACGATGTAATTTGCGGAAATGTTCTCTCTTCCTTTACCTTGGGCAAGAGGATACCATGCAGGTCTGGCCCAGCGCCGCTCCGGAAGGTTCACTGGCACAGGTTCAATGGCTGTACGAACGAACCCTGAAGCGCCTCAGCTCCGGACTCCGCGTCACCCAGGCCGCAGACGACCCCGCCGGATTTGCAACGTCAGAACTGCTCGACTCGAAAAACCGGGTGAACCGAAGAGCGCTCCTCAACATCGAGGACGGCCGGTCGCTCCTGACGACGATGGACGGCGCCCTAGCGGAACAGCAGGGCTTGGTCAAACGCCTCAAAGAACTGACCGTCCAAGCCGCGAGTGAGACCCTAGGGTCACCGGAGCGCAACTCTATCGCTGGGGAAAGTGCTCAAATCCTTGACGAACTCGACCGCATCGCCAGCCGCACCGCATTCCAAAATCGCCAACTCCTCCTCCATCCCCAGGACCCATCGTCACCAACCTTGTCAGATACCCCCTGGTTTTCGTCGGCCCCGAGGCCCCGAGGCTCGGCAACCCAAACCCTGGTACCCGAAACGTTCACGCTGACCCACATATCGGAAACGCCATATGGATCATCATTTTCGGTCAATGGAGCCACGTCCGGGGCGCACGCCGTGGCGTATGCAGGCACGCCTTACGTCACCGATGCCGGGACTGCGGGGCAAGGGGCGGGGCTGCAGTTTACCCTGGCCGCGGGGGCCTACACCCCAGGCGCAACCATACAAATCTCCGTTGCGCGCAGCGGAACAGGGACACTCGCGGAAAATGCATTTTTTTCCAATGTTCCCAGCGCGGGCTACGCTGTGTACGATCTCAACGCGGACGACCGCCCCGAAATCGTATTCGAGGGCGATCGATTTCGAGTTCACTGGAATAGCGGTTCTGGCGCTTTTCCCACGCAAACCAACGTGGGCCCCCCGGCGGCATCCCTCGGAAGCGCGAGCTTTGTCGACGCGGACGCCGACGGGGATCGCGACGCCATCTCCACAAATGGTACCACCTCCTGGTATTTGAGCACCTTTTCCGCCGGCGCATTCGGGAACCCGATCGCTGTGGTCGACTATGGCGCGGTCATTTCGGGGGGCACGGCGGTGGACCTGAATGGCGACGGCGCCGCCGACATCGTTTCGGGGAATACCACCAGTTTTGGGGTCTCCCTCAACCACGGGGACGGCACATTCGGAGCCTTTTCGACGACCACCGGCATTACCGGCGGCGAGATGGTCTTGGCCGATGTCAACGGCGACGAGCGACCGGATCACCTCATGAAATTGGGCGCCTCGATTGAGGTGCGGTTGAACGACAGAAGCGGTGCATTCGGCACTCCAACCGTCTACTCCGGCTTGCCCAATGACATGGACGAGTTGGCCGTCGCGGATGTCAACGGCGACGGCGCAAACGACCTGATTACCGTCCGAGGCAACCCAACCGGCACCATCAACGACCGCACGATCGGCGTTCGGCTCAACGACGGAAATGGCACATTTTTAGCTGAGAATCGTTACAGCTATGACAGCGCCAACGACAGCGGGCCCAATGCGCTGGCCATGGCCGACATTGACGCGGACGGCGACCTGGACGCTATCATCGGCATGAACCTCGACTTAAACGTCGTCCGCATAGCGCTCAACGATGGAAACGGTATTTTCACCCAGGGCCCCGGAATTGCCACCACCGCACGGGTCAATGAGGGCGTCGAAGTTGCCGATCTGAATGGTGACGGGGGATTGGAGATCGTCGCCGAGGGCACCAACGGCTTCGTCGTGATCAACCACGATCTCGCCCTGACGGCAATCGCCCACGATGGCCACCCGGGGCCGACCAACGGGGACGCCCCGAATTCACCCGAT
>SYKL01000331.1 GCA_005797785.1 Pseudomonadota bacterium
CAGTTTGGCCGCCCCGGGGCGATCAGTTTGGCCGCCCCCAGGGCGATCAGTTTGGCCGCCCCGGTGAGGATCACTTACGCCGCCCCCTCACACTTGGGATCCTCGACCGGCCCTTCGACCAGCCTGTCTTGGTCTTCTGAACCCAATCAAGCCAATGCGTTCGCCGGTTGGTCGATCGCAGGTGGCAACATCAACGGCGATGCCTATTCCGACGTTGCCGTGAGCATGGACAATTACTCGAATGGGCAGACCAAGGAAGGGCGCGTGGCGATCTACCATGGATCGTCAACCGGTTTACCAAGTTCGCCGACGACGACTCTTGAATCCAACCTGACGGATGTTCAATGTGGCTGGTCGGTTGCACTGGGCCGACTCAACAGCGACAGCTACGACGACCTGTTGGTGGGTGCGCCCACGTTTTCCAATGGGCAAACCAATGAAGGTCGGGCGTACATCTTCGCGGGCTCGTCGGGCGGCCTGGTGACCACCCCTGCGTTGACTTACGAATCCAATTCGGGTGGTGCCCGCCTGGGGGATGCCTCTGCGATCGTCGGTGACGCCAATGGAAATGGCTTTGGCGAGGCGCTTGTGGCAGCGCCCTCCTATGGCAATGGACAGACCACGGAAGGTGCGGCTTTCCTTTTCGGTGGTTGCAACTGGCAAACCTACTACCAAGACTCGGATGGGGATACGTACGGCAATTCGGCGGTCAGCGAGCTGAGCTGTTCGGCGGTTGTCGGGTATGTGTTGAATTCGACAGATTGCGATGACACTAAAGCAGGCGTTCATCCCAGTGCCCAAGAAAACTGCAATGACGTCGATGACGATTGCGATGCCAGCGTCGATGAGGGCCTGGCGGTGCAGACGTACTACCAGGATTCCGACAGCGACACCTTCGGAAACGCTGCGGTGAACGTCAGTGACTGTGCGGCTCCAAACGGCTATGTGTCGAACTCCGACGATTGCTTGGATTCGAATTCGTCGGTCAATCCGAATGGCACCGAAACCTGCAACGGGCTCAATGACGATTGCGATGGCAGCACCGACGAAGGGGTGACGAACACCTATTACCAGGATTCGGACGGAGATACGTTCGGCGATGCAGGGGTGAATACGCAGGCGTGTTCGGCGCCCAACGGGTATGTCTCCAATTCGACCGATTGCTTGGATTCGAACGCCTCGGTCAATCCCAATGGCACAGAGACGTGCAATGGGCTCAACGACGATTGCGATGGCAGCACCGACGAAGGGGTGACCACGACCTACTATGAGGATGCTGACAGCGATAACTACGGAAACACATCGGCATCCACGGAGGCTTGCGCGGCGCCTATGGGCTATGTCGCGGGCGATGGTGATTGTGATGACAACAGCGCCGCGGTGAACCCCGCTGCGTCGGAAGTATGCACTGGAATCAATGACGAATGCGAAGGCAGCACCGACGAAGGTGTGACCACAACTTATTATGAGGATTCCGATAGCGATAACTATGGAAATCTGGACGTCAATGTCGAGGCATGCTCGGCGCCCAATGGGTACGTCGGCGACGCTACCGATTGCAACGATGCTGAAAACACGGTTCATCCGGGGGCAACTGAAATCGCCAATGACGGCATCGATCAAGATTGCGACAGTGCCGATCTGATTGCCGATACCGACGATACCGACGGGGGTACCGATACCGACACCGACGGTTCGGTGGACACCGATGGTTCCGATACCGACGGTTCCGATACCGATACCGACGGTTCGGTGGACACGGGTGAGACCGGCGAAACGGGTGAGACCGGCGAAACGGGTGAGACCGGCGAAACGGGTGAGACCGGCGAAACGGGTGAGACCGGCGAAACGGGTGAGACCGGCGAAACAGGGGAGACCGGCGACACCGGTCCAGTCGACGACGACGACGTGACCGGGCGAACCACAGGTTGCGGGTGCAGCTCCGCGGTTCCTGGCGGGTCGTTCGCCGGATTGGCCGGGCTCGGACTGCTGATCGGCCGCCGCCGCAGGGTTCGTTCGTAGGTCCGGGCGCCTCCCCTTCGGGGCCGGCCTCCTCCGGGGTCGCCCCTTCGGGCTCCGTTTTCGCCGTTCCGGCTCAAACCTCGCTTCGCTCGCCCTCCGTCCGCCTGGCGCGGAAGGTAAACTGCTTTACTAATTCAACGCCCCGTGAGCGTTAGTTCTCCGGCTTAGGAGATCTCTGTTCGTACTCCACAAACTCCCATTGGTCCGGATCGCCCAAGAACTCCCACAATCGGAGCTTGCCCGCCTCTTTCCCTACGCCAAAGTTCCAGGTTTGCGGTCGCATACCTACGGTTCGGAGCTCCACCGACACCTGATTTGGGAGGGTTGACCCATTGTGCCCCGGCAGATCGTGCTTCACCCGCCATGCGCAGAAAGTGTCGGTTCCGGGTTGGCAGATCCCCCCTTCGTTCAACGTTAATGACGCTGGAGGCTCGGGGATCAGCTTGTACTTCGCGATCTGTTGAGCATTCGGCGAGAGTCGCGTCCAGGTTCCCGCGAGATCGTGTTCCTCCACCTTTTCGGCCAGATTTCGGTCGGGCATAAAGTAGCCGCAACCCGCCGTCAGTAGCCCTAGCCAAGCCCTACGGCTCATTGAGTAGCTCCCGCAAGAACGCGGCATCCTCATCGTTCAAACCAAGTTCTTCGGTGATCTCCTCGGTGAGCTCGACCTCGGGTTCCGGCGCTTTCACCTTGGGCGTTGCCCCAGATAGCCACGAAAACGCCGCCTGCAATTTGCGGATCTCTTCACGCCCCAGCTGGGTGAACTTCATCGCGGTTCGGCAGGGGCGCAGCCCTCCCCTCCCCCGAACGTGAGCTTCCAACTCGGTATACGGGTCCGCCGGCAGCGAGAAGGTGGCCTGATCGTCGCCCCACCAGGCGGTGCCATGAATGCTGGCTCCCGGTGGAATACCGCCGGTGGCACGCAATTCGATGCGGGTGCAGATCGGCCCAGAGAGGGTCCCGGCGATCGGTAGCAACATGCGTGGCCCGAGTCGTTCCCGATTGTGGGACAGCAGCTCCAAAGCGGCGCCGTCCAACCGGGCATCGTTGACATCGGGCGTGAGCAGGACCGTGACCAGCACCCGATCCGGGTGGCGCTCGTCCAGTCGTAGCTCCAGAGAAACCGACATCCCAACCCTCGGAACGACCGGCGGCGACCGCCAAATCGATCACCACCTATGGTAACCGCATCTTTGCGGACTGGAAGGGGGGGCCGTTTTCGTGCATGCTGCCGGGATGATCCTCCGGCCATTCGAATTCGAAGATCTGCGTTGGGCGGCTCCCCTCGCTGAACGCTGCTTTTCCCCTTGGGACCAGGGCTACGGCCAGCAGACAGCAGATTGGCTTGCCCAAGACAACATCCGCGGCTGGGTCGCGACCGCCGCCGAAACCCCCCTGGGATTTGTGTTGCTGGGCGCGTGGGGCGTTCCGGAGGGCGTGCAGGTCTGGGAGATCGTCTTGATCGCCGTCGATCCCACAACCGCCCGTAAAGGCGTCGGACGGTCATTGATCGCCCAGGTGTTGCGTGCGGTCCGCACCGAACCCTTCGTTCGCGAGGTTCGACTCGATGTCGATCCCACGAATGCGGCGGCGGTAGGCCTCTTTCAGCAGGCGGGATTCACCGTCCAACAAGAAAACGCGGGCACCTTCTCCGGCGGCCAGCCCGCGGTTCGTATGGCTTGGCGCCCAAAGCACCGCTCTAACTAACGGTTCTGCGCCGCTCAGCGGGCTATTGTGTCCCACCGCTGTTTCAGTGCGCCGGCGCTACACCCTGCAACACCAAAGTTGTGTGGCGTAGCCCATACTCGGTGACCGATAACACCGGGAGCGGTCATGCTACTTTTCCTTTCGTCAATCGCCTTCGCCACGGAACCTTGGATTGTGAACGGGGATCGGATGTTCGGCTTGCCGCAGGTGGTGCAGCTGGTTGCAACGAACAACGATCAAAGCAGCTTTATCAACTTCTGTTCGGGCACGTACCGCGAGCGTGCGGCACAGCCTTCGTTTGCTGGGGGATGCATGATCGATCTGCATACCACTACCGTTTCACTGTTGTCGTTGGCCCTCGTACTGTGGGTGGGATGCGGCCCGATGCCGCCCGACGACACGGATGCCGCCGACGATACCGATGCGCCGGTGACGGGGGCGTGTGCCGAAGAGCACGTCACGAACAATGCCGATGGCGACCTCGTCACGATCTGTGACGCATTTTTCGCGGATCCCCCCTGGGTGCACCTGCCCCCCGACCGCTCGGGGTCCACAGCGACGCTGTACGGCGTCATTATCCCCGAGGGTCCGTACTTTGTGGACCGCGATGGCGCTCGTTACGACTTGGTGGACGCAAGTGGACAACTGCTGGACAATTCGACTGCCGCGGCGGCGACAGTGGTCGGGGACCCGATTCCGATTCCAGGGTTGCCGGCGGCCCTTCGGATGGCGTCCAACCGTTCGACCTATACCCTTTATCAGGTGCAGGGCGCGGTCGGTGGCAACGATGCCAGTCCTACGCTTCGGATCACGGACGGACGGCCCGTGGTTCAAGTTCCTGGAAATGTCATCGACCAAACCTTGGTCGGCAGTTGGGAGGGCACGGTGGCGCGCCGAATTGGCGAAGAGGAATGGGACCCCGATCAGGCGGTCCCGCTGCGCATTGAGTTTACCGACCTCATCTCGAACGGGACGATGCCAATTTGGGGGGTTCCGCAGACCGCCCATGGCGAAGCCCCAAGCCCGAGCCTCGGCCTGCCGGATGGACAGTTGTTCATCACTTCCGGGGTGGTCGCCAACTTCGAGGCCTCGGTGCAAGCGGCAGACGGGGAGTGCCTTGGCTCCTTGGCATTGCTGGGCGATCAACATCCCTTTTACGGGGCGGATGACGCGACCGTGGATGCCTTCCGGTGGACAGGAATGCACTCGCCCGGCGGGACCAATGTGGTGCTGTCGTATCCCCCGGGCAGTGGGTTTGCCGATGGCATGAACTTTGAGGGCAGCCGAGGCGGGGTTACTCCTTTGGACTGGATCGCGTCCGACCCGGGGCAGGAGCTCACGATCACGCCGCACTCGGGAGGCATGGCAGCGCAGACGTTTGTGTTGGACCTGCATCGCGTGGAAGGTGGTGGGGCACCGTGTACTCCTTAGGCACTGCCGCGCCGATCCGGTTTTGGGTTCGGGGGTAGTCATACCCGCGAATTCCGGCCGTAGGTCGGCAGGCTTGTCGCCTCTCTGCGTCGTGTAAGAGAACTTAAGAGGTGAGGACCCATGGTGCGTGTGAAGGATGCGGCGCACTTTGGAGTCCCTATGAAATCAACTACAGTTTCGGTCTTGTCCTCGATTGTCCTGTGTTGTTCCCTCCTTCCGGTATCCGCCCAGGCCTTTGAATTCGCCGACCAGGGGTTTTTGTTGGATCCTCCCTCCTCCGGTTGGTTCACGCAAGGGATCGGCGCTCCTACCGTCGTTTACAACCCGGACACCACGGAATACGTCCTGTACTTTGAGTCCCAATCCACGACGGCAGCCTCCGGGTGCGCCTCCGAGTGGACGATCGGCCGAGCCACCAGCCCCGACGGGCTCAGCTGGACGTTGGACGCCACCCCCGTGCTTCAACCTAGCTCGACCTCGTGGTACGGGTGTTCGGTGGCACAGCCGACCGTCGTTTACGACGGAGTCTTGTGGCGGATGTGGTTCAAAGGCAACGGAACGACCTCGACCAAGGGTATCGGGTATGCCGAGTCCGCCGACGGTGTGACGTGGAGCGTCGACGCTTCCCCGGTGGTGACCAGCACCGGAACGCTCGGTGACCCGGCGGCGGTCATGCTCAATGGCGACCTGCACCTGTACTACACCCTTGGAACGAGCATTTACCATGCGTATTCGGTGAACGACGGAACCACATGGACCGCCAACCCGACGCCGGTCATCTCGCCCGATGCCTCGATTTCGTGGATGACCAACAGCGTGAGCGGCGCATCGGCGACCGTGATGGACACCGGCGACATCCATCTGTTCTTTTACGGCACCAACGCCAGCTCCACCAAGGGATTTGGCTACGCCACCTCGTATGCCGGGATCACCGCCGGAAGCGAGTTCGACATCGATCCAGCGGAGCACCTGTTGAGCACAGGGTCCGCGCCGACGTGGAGCCACTGGGACGTCGTTCAGACGGTAGGCAGCGAGTTTCTTGCCTACTACAGCAAAAACAATTCCTCCGGCGTCAAAGCGCTTGGACTGGCGGTCGAAGGTGCAATTCCCTGGACGGAACCGCTCGATCGCGCGGCGGAAGTCACGAGTTGGGGCGCGCCCGATAGCCTGTTTGAGGGCAATGATGCGTCCGGCCAAGCCGGTTTCAGCCTTGCCAATGCCGGCGACGTCGACGGCGACGGAACCGACGATCTGTTGATTGGAGCGCCGTTCGCAAACATCACCGAAGGGAATGTGTTCCTGGTGTATGGCGGCCAAGACCTGGAAAACCTGTCGCTCGATGACATTGGAGTCACCGTGGACGGGGTCGTTCTACGCGCCGATTCGCCCCAACACTGGGCCGGATACTCGGTGGCCGGGGCGGGCGATGTGGACGGTGACGGGTATGCCGATCTGGTGATCGGAGCTCCGCACTTTGCGTATCCGACCGCTTCGCCGCGTGGGGCCGCGTATGTGTTGTACGGTCCGTTTGGCACCACGGGTTCGATCGACTTGGAAGATGTTGGCGACACCACCCTCGGCGCCACCCACCGCGGTGCGATCCTGCGAGGCAAGGCGCTAGGCGACAACTTTGGCTGGGCGGTTTCCGGCGCCGGCGACGTCAACGCTGACGGCTACGACGACATTGTGATCGGCGCTCCCGGGATCAGCTCCAACACCGGAGGATCCTATGTCGTGTACGGACCGATCGCCGAGGAAGAAATCGACGCCGCCGACATTAACAGCGCCATCCCTGGTGCGAAGATCGCCGCCCAGGTACAGCCCGCAACTCAGTACGCCGGCCATGCGGTGGCGGGAATCGGCGATTTCAACGCGGATGGATATGATGACGTCGCGGTCTCCTCACTGCGTGCGGATATGGCGGCAGGGTACCTAGCGACCGGAGCGGTCTTTGTGTACCACGGTCCTTTGGCGGCGGTCGAAACGAGTACCAGTTCGGATTTGCGGATGTACGGCCCAAATGGGAACGATCGAGTGGGATTGTCCTTGGCTGCGGCAGGGGATGTGAATCAGGACGGGTATGACGACTTCCTGACCACGGCCCGCCGCAAGGACAGCGATGCTGGCAGAGGCGCCACGTATTTGGTCTACGGACCGCAAACCGGCGTACGGCGGACCTACATCGCGGAGACCAGCATTCGGGGAACCGAGGCGGAGACGAGCTACGACGGCAGTTACCCGTCAACGACGGCAGCTTCCGCGGGAGATTTCGACGGCGACGGATACCCCGATCTGATCATCGGCGCATCATTCCAAGATGACGGCCTCTCCGACGCGGGAGCCGCCTATCTGTTCACAGGCGTTGCGAAGGCCTATTCGACGTATACGAGTGCGACGGCGGTCACCTTGGGCGGCGCGGTGGACGACTTCTACGGCTGTGCCGTGGCGGGCCTCGACTTCAACGGCGATGGGTTTTCCGACGTAGCCATCGGCGCTCGCGGTGATGATGACGGTGGCGCACAGGCCGGATCGGTTACGGTCATCTACGGTTCGCCGTAAAGCGGTGACTTCGGGGCTCGGTTGACGCTGAGCCCCGGCCCCGGCGAGGATCCGGTATCGTTGTGAGCAGCTTGTTGTCCGACCGGGTGACCCTTCAAATTCTGGACCGCCCTCGCCGATGCCTCATCGACGGGGTCGCTGCACTCCGTCTCGCACATTCTCCAATCGCCTGGCGCCTGTTGAGAACCCTTGCCGAGCAATCCGAGCCGTTGACACGGCAAGCCCTTTTCGAGACGGTATGGGCTGCTCGGTACGCCCCGCCATCCAGCGACAACACCTTATTCGTCCACCTCAGCCGCTTGCGTAACGTGCTTCGTCCCTTTGGGATCACGCTCGACCCCTGGGGGGCCTCGGGCTATGCCATCAACGGGGCGAACCTCGTTCTGGACGAGGAAGAGGGTTCTTCCGAGCCGTTGTTTGGGCCCGTGATCGGGCGTCAGGACGAGCTAAACGAGCTCAAGACCCACCTTGCGCGAGGCGAGCGGTGGATCACGCTGGTTGGCCCTGGTGGAATCGGAAAGTCCACCATCGCCCGCGTACTGTGCGAGGACACGCGGGCGCCCTGGATTGATCTGCGCGGCGCTACCTCCCCCGAGGCGGTCGTCGCCCGGATGTTGCAGTTCCTGGGTTTGGGAGCGGCCAACACATTCGAGACGCCGTCGGCTAAAAGAGCCGTATCGGCGCACGATCTGTGGATTCTCGACAATCTCGAGCCGATGCCTGGCCTCACCGAGTGGGTTGAAAACGTACTGAAAATGCTTGGTACGGCCTCCTTTGTCGCAACCTCTAGGAGCTCGCTGGGGGTTGGGCGCGATCAGGTGGTAGCGCCGCTTCCGGAAACCGAAAGCCGGCGACTGTTGCTCCAGCTCACCGGTCCGCCCTCGCATCAAGAGTCACTCCAGAATGGATCGCCGTCGCCGATGGTCTGCCTTTGGCCTGTGAGTTGGTGGCCTCTCTGTTGGCGCGCTCCCAGGCTCTACCCCAATCTGACCCCCTGGGCGGGTTGCGTCCCCTGTTGAGCGCCAGCTTCTCGGTGTTGGGGGACGAGCGTCGCGGCCTGATCCTTCTGTCCTATTTTGATGCGGATTTCTACGAGTCGGTGGGTGCCGCCGCCCTGGGCCACGACGCCTGGACTGAGGTTCTCCACACCGGCTGGATTCGGGCAGCCGCGGCGAGCCCTTTCGACGAGGAACCGAGATACCGATTGCTGGTTCCGTTGCGCTCTTTTCTTCAGCCGAGGTCCACTGAGATCTCTGAAATCGAGTGGTTCGCGTTCAAAGCGGCGATCTGCGCTTGCTATGCAGAAAAGGCCGTGCGCTGGATGGAGAGCCGGCTCGGCGATCAAGCGGCCCTGTGTTCGGGCAACCTGCTGCGCGAGGCGCCGGAACTGTACAAAGTTGGAATGCAAAATGCCGGAGAGGCCGCAGCCGTTTGTGCGTATGTTGCTGGGTACACCTACGACCGTCTGGCCCGGTCGTCTCCGAGCAATGAAGCATTCCTCGCGATGCAGCGCGCCAAAATCCTCGGTGTTCAACCCTGGTCGGATCTGGCGCGGGTCGCCCTCGCCGAGGGGACATCAGAAGTGCTGGATGGTGCGAGCCTGCATCCGGTCGCTCACGCTGAGTGGATGGCGAGTCGGCCGGAACCGGCCCGTCGCGAATGGGAGGATTCCTGCCTCCAAGCGGCGGAACACGCACTCTGGGACACCCGCTCCGCTCTCGGCATGACGGCATGGTGGAGTGCATTTCAACGAAACGCTGTCGAACGCGCTTTGGAAATCGAACGCGTGCTGTTGGCCGATCTCCGGGCCCGCCAGCAGTGGATCGCGGTTGCGCGGCTGCTCGCATGGAGCGCCGTTATCCGACTTTATTCTTCGCGTTTCGAAGAAGCGAGGCGTCGCATCTCTGAAGCTCGCACTCTTGGCCAAAACGCCTTGGGACCGCTGCTTCTGGCGGTCATTTGTGGGTTCGAATCCCAGATTGCGCTGGCGGCGGGGGACGATGTGCGCGCCCGACGGCTCGCCATGGAGGCATTGCCGACCCTTGAAGCCTACCCGCCGCGACCTGCGTTGAACGCCGCTCATCTGGTGGTAGCCGTGACCACTTGGCGAGAGCACGGTGCAGCGTCGGCACTCGACTGTCCGTGGAGCGAGCACGATCCCTTGTCGCTCGTGGTCCGGGCGTGGCTCCACGATGCGATGAACCGTTCCGAAGCCGCACTCGAACACTTCCTGAGGGCCGGTGCGTTGGCAAGCCCCGTTCAGCGTCCGACGATCGACGCCGAGTTCGCATCGTGGTGGCTGTGGCGGGACCAGCCCGAACGCGCCGCGCAGCTGCTTCGTCCGTTGATCGCGGAAACACGCTCGCGGCGCCCGATCGCCGAGGCGTTGTTGGCGATTGCGGAAGCACGGCTGGGCGATGCAGAGGCCGCCAAAGGACACTTTAGCGGAGCAATGACCACCGCTTGGGACGAATACCAGCGGTGGGCGGTGGGTTCGCTCATGTCGGGTGCCCTCGGTGCACCGGCGCCCACTTCGCCTGCGCCGAGACCGACCAGCGCGTTGCTGTTGACCATCGCCGACCACGATCTGGCCGACCGGGTATGCCCCCCGCCCCGGCCGCAGCACCGACCGAAACCCGTCTGAGGTTGACTGTCGGTGCTTCTCACCGGGTCTTCCGCAACCGCTCCAGCTTCGCCGTCAACGCCGGAAACTCGCGCTCCCACAGGCGAAGAAACAGGGTTCCTTGTCGCTGTTCCCCTTTGCGGGTAGCGTTCAACGTCCACTGCGTCTCGTCTGGAACCGGCCGGTGCGAAAGAGGATCACTCTCCCAGAACCGAGCCGCGAATGCCGCATTCAACAGTTGTTCAACCTCGGTCGGAGCGATGTTGTCCTGGCGATCGCCGCCAAAATGCGTGTCCGTCGACACCAACGTTCCGTCCGGATGCAGCCAAAGATCGGCGTTTCCCCAGAGGCCGTGCCGACTAAACCAGTGAATGGCGGCATCCTTCATGGCACCCTTCCCAATCCCCACGCCCGATGATCGGCGAGAATACAACGGTTTTGAACGACATCGAGTCCGGCTTTGGCGAGCTCTGTCGCAACGGTATCGTTCCGAATGCCCAGTTGGAACCAGACCAACGTTCCTGGCCGACAAGCGCCGAGAAGCTCCTCGACATGGTCGGGCAAAGCTTCCGACCGGCGAAAGACATCGACCAAGTCGAATTGCCCCTTCCACTCCAACAGCGACGCTCGAACCGGCTCACCCCAGAGGGTTTGGCCGACTAGCGTAGGATTGACTGGTAGAATTCGGCATCCTTGATGATGGAGATATTCGGGGACGTAACGCGCCGGTCGGGTCAGATCGGTGTGTGCGCCAAGCACCGCGATGGTGCGGGCGTTGGCGAGGCGGGGCCGGAGGTTGTTGGGATCGGTGAGAATCATGCGCGTTGAACCCCGTCCTACAAGCTGTCTGTGACGTCCATGACATACAGCCCTCTCCAATCCGCATAACTCGCTTTGAGGAAAGTGAAGGCAAGGAGCACCCGACCGTTCTGCAGGGTAAATGCTGGCTCGGAGCAGTCGCGATACTCGGTGGGGATTTCTACAGTCTTCGTGCCGTCTAGCCTTGTTAGCGCGATCTCGCCGTCTTTGGTCGGATCGGCCGAAACCCAGGCGACCCATCGCCCGTCCGGAGTGAGGGCGGGGCGCTGGCGAAGCGGAAGTCGAACGTCTTCTGCGATCACCCTCTTGTTCGAACCGGTCTTGTCGACCGTTGCGATGTCCCAGAGGTCCGCGCCGCGTTCGGACGTGAAATACACGATGGAGCCGTCGGCCGCGTAGATGGGGCGGGTCTGGTCCCCGGATCCGCTGACGATCGCCCTTTCCGTGTTCGTCACCAAATCCAGTTCAAAGAGGTCTTGGGTGGAGCGCTGTTGTCGCGTGAACAGCAGATGCCTGCAGTTTGCGGAATACTCAGGAAACGATTCTGTGGCTTCGGTATTGGTGAGCTGGGTAATCTTGTTGGTTGTCCGGTTCCAGATGCGAAGATCGCCGTTTCCGGTCTGGCTGGACACAAACGCGAGCTGACGGCCGTCCGGCGTCATCGTCGGGAAAGTGAGATCGCCGGGTGCTTGCGCTGCATTTAGCAACTCCGTCGCCGACGCCTCACCGAGAGCGTAGACGTACAAGCGGTCGGTCCCCTCTTGGTTGCTACCTTCAAAGACCGATATTCCATTGGGATGCCAAGTTGGATTCGACATTACTGGAGTGTTCCCAGACGCTTTCGAACCGTCCCACAAAGGCACTTTCACCGCATCTATGGGGGTGGTGCGATTCATCGACGCGATGTACAAATCGATCGAAGCTCCATCGTATCGAACCACTTCAAACGCCACATATTTCCCATCCGCAGACCAGTTGGGGTTGTAGGCGTGGCCATCCGCGGAGGAAAAGTGAACCTCTTGGGAGCTGAACGGGGCGCTGACGGCGTCTTTGATGCCCACCGCAGGCGCCTCGCACTTGGACACCGTTTCGAGTGACTCAGGTGTCGCCACAGATGCTGCGGGCGACCGTCCCAAGAATGCGACGATCACTGAAGCAAATCCGACCGCGATCCCAACGAACGCAAGCAAGCCGCCGAGTGCGAACCAAGGTGAGAGGGGGTGTCGACTGGCGTTCGTCACGGTTGACGCCTCCACAACTAGTCAACTTCTTGACCAATCTCACGTCTTGATATGAATCCCCAACCGCAGCACCAACGCCTTCAATTCTATGTTCTGCAGCGGCATATCAAACCCAAAATCGACCGAACCCTTGTCGTTGTGGGCGCCCAGCCCCGCCGACAACCGGTGCGCATCCTGCGGCCCCTCCCAGTGGTACCCCAGGCGAAGATCCGCGACGGAAGCGATCGTTTTTTCGAGCCCAAACCGCACCGAAACCGGTGGGACTTCGAAATTCTGCACGTTGACGTTCACATCCAACGCGACCGCGCCGATTGCTTCATCGTCTGCGCGAACGCCCGCCATCACCGCCATCGGAAATTCAGGTTGATCCTTGATCGGAATTAGATTTCGTCCGACGACGCCGATGGTCAACCACGGGGTGGGTCGCGCGCCCATGCCAAAATCCAGGTTGCCAAGGATGTCTTGCCCTTGGCGATCGTGCTCCGTGATCGACACCGCACCGTTGATGCCAAAGGAAAGCTTGCGATCCAACACTGGAACCGCTGCGCCAAGGTGAATGTCGTGGTACCGCTTGAAGTTCGACGGGGTCGTGCCTTCCGCATACCACCCGGGGATGTCGTCGTCGGTCAGCGGCGGCTCGTATACTGCGCGTTGGTAGCCGATCCCCATCGCGATGAACTTCTGTCGCGAATCCACCACGTTGCCGCCCGCAACCCAGCCGCGGTACCCCAACCCGCCGATGGCGGTGATGTCGTAGCGAGCCTTTAATCCCAGTAAACCAGGGTTAACGGTGATCCCATCGTTGACGTCGCCGTCCGCGACGGCGGTGGATCCCATTCCCAGCGAGGTGGCGCTGAGCACATCGTCGTCGGCCCAGGCGGTCGAGGAAATCACCGAAGCGACACAAAGGGAGATGAACAACGGTTTGCGAGTCGACATTGGACGGACTAGTATGCGCGGCTTTCGTTCTCTGCAACGTCGGGGGTGCACGGTGGAGCAAGCGCGTTTGGAAGTATTCCGGAAGCTCCTCATGGATCGTCGTGAAGCTCTCGTTCGCGAATCCGCTTCGGCGCCAGGCCGTGAGCAGTGGCTCGTTCAAAAGATCGATGAAGCGTTGCTTCGGTTTGATGACGGCACCTATGGTACCTGCGAGGCCTGTGGTGTTGCCATCGACGAACGCCGGTTAATGGCCCGTCCGGTGGCGACGCATTGCATCGACTGCAAGACGGAAGCCGACACGCTCGAAGGTCGCCGGCGCGCCTTCTAGATGCCCGCTTATGTCCGGGTAGCGATCGCCCGTCCGATTCCGGATCCGCTCACCTACGCGGTTCCCGCGGAATGGTCGGACAAGGTGCGCGTTGGCCAGGTGGTCGTGGTTCCCTTTGGTCCGCGCGGTGGAGAGACAGGGTACATCCTGGAGCTTTCTGACGAGCCCGGGTTTGATCCGGCGAAGATCAAGCCCATTTCGCGGATCTTGGACGAGACGCCGTCGTTTGACGCGCGGCAGCTCGAATTCTTTCGGTGGATCGCTGACTACTACATGGCGCCGCTGGGATTGGTGATCCATGGGGCGCTGCCGTCGGAGGTGCAGGCGAAGACGCTCAATGTGCTGGAGCCCACAGAGGAGGGAGTAGCCGCGCTCACGCGAGGTGAAGCCACTGAGGTGTTGGCGGCGGTGCTGCGGGAGGCCATTCGGCGGCCGGGTTTGACCAAGCGCGGGCTGTTGAAGAAGTTGGAAGCCGACGCTGAGGACGCCACCGCAGAACGCGCGTTGGAGCAGGCGCTCAAAAGAGGTTGGTTGGTCTGGGCGGAACGCGAATCCCAAGAGATGAAAGGCAAGGTGCGAACGGCCACACTGCTGATCGATCCCGCTCAAGCGCTGCTTCGCGTTCCCGCCAATGGCAAACGCATGCGCGCGGTGATCGATGCGCTCGCGGCGGGACCCCAGGATATCGCTCGATTAACTGCGGATTTAGGAGCAACGGTTGGGCCCGCGCTCCGTCGGTTGGAGGAGCTGAAGGTCATCTCCCTGGGGGAACGCGAAGACCGGGAATCCCTGCATGAAAGCGCTGTTCTCGGTGCGGTCCTTCCTCCGGAGCTCAATCCCGAACAACAGACCGCCCTCGCCGCGCTCCATGGAGATAGTCAAGGGACTTTCCTATTGTGGGGGGTGACCGGCTCTGGAAAAACGGAGGTGTTCCTCGGTGCTGCGCAACAGGCGTTGGACAAGGGCCGGCAAGTTTTGGTGTTGGTGCCGGAGATCGGGCTGACCCCGCAATTGGTGGGGCGGTTCAAGGCGCGGTTCGGGGATCGCATTGCGGTGCTTCACTCGGGACTCACCGGCAAGGAGCGGTTGGCGCAGTGGCGTCGGATCCGTGCCGGGGAAGCTTCTGTAGCGGTTGGCGCACGTTCCGCGTTGTTTGCGCCGTTTCAGTCGCTGGGGTTGATCGTCGTCGACGAAGAGCATGATGACTCCTACAAACAGGACGATGGCGTCAAATACCACGCGCGGGATTTGGCGGTGGTCCTCGGTAAATTCCATTCGTGCTCGGTGGTGCTGGCGTCGGCGACCCCAAGCTTGGAGAGTTGGCAGAACGCGCAATTGGGTCGGTACCACCTCTTACGATTGCTGAACCGCGCGACGCCGCGGCCGGTTCCGAATGTGGAGGTGTTGGACCTCACCGAAATGGAGCTTCAGAAAGATCAGCCGCGCCCTCTATTTCACCCACGGGTGGTGGACGCGCTGAAAGAGACGTTCGCAGGCACCGGAAAAGCGATCGTCCTCTACAACCGGCGCGGCTACGCGACCATGGTGCAGTGCACCAGCTGTGGAGGCACGTACGAATGCCCGAATTGCGGGGTGACCATGACCCTGCACCGTCAAATCCATACGATGGCCTGCCATTACTGCGGGCTGAAGATCCCTTACGATGGGAATTGTCCGGCGTGCAAGAAGCCGACCCTGGAAGAGCTGGGCAAGGGTACGGAGCGCGTCGTCGAGGAATTGAGCCAGTTGTTTCCGGAGATTCCGATCGGGCGCATGGATGCGGATACCACCGCGGTTCGCGGTGAACATCACCGCTTGCTTCAAGAATTTCGGGACGGGGGAACGCGGTTGTTGGTCGGGACGCAGATCGTCGCCAAAGGACATGATTTTCCGGACGTACAGGTAGCGGTGGTGGTCTCCGCCGATCATGGCTTTCGACTACCCGATTTCCGTTCTGCGGAGCGGACCTGGGCCTTGTTGGTGCAAGTGGCGGGTCGCGCGGGTCGGGGGCAGATCGCCGGTAAAGTGATGGTACAAACCTGGACTCCCGAGCATTACGTCTTGGAGATGCTCAACGATCCAGAAGGATTCTACGCGGCCGAGTCCAAAATCAGAAAGACGCTGATGTATCCACCATTTTCGCGGTTGGGCCTGATTCGGGTGGAGGGCCTGGATCGGAGGAAGGTGGTCGATTCCTCCGGAGAGCTCGCCAAAAACCTCCGCTCACGGGCGAAGGCGTTCCCCGGTGTGGACGTGCTGGGCCCTTCGCCGGCCGCGCTCGCCAAGCTCGTGGGGCGTTGGCGCTGGCAGATCATCCTGCGTGGACGCGATATTCGAGCGTTTCGTGATTTTCTGCGCTCGATTCGACCGCTGCTGGATGCGGCCAGCCGCCAGGGAACAAAAGCCCATTTGGACGTCGATCCCCGTTCGCTGATGTAAGGCTACTTGGGGGCATCCCAGACGGTTCCGGCTTCGCGTCCGGGGGCCGTTTTTTGCGCCCAAGGATCGTCATTCACGGGTTCGGGAGCGGCAGCTGGAGCGGGGGGCTCGACCACGGGCGCTTCGACCACGGGGGCCGGACCGGCGATGGCAGGTCGAACCGAACGTTTGTTGGCGCGCGGGGGCGGAGCTGCAGGGGCAGCGACCACGATGGGGACCGGCGCTGCCGTGGGGGCCATTTCGGCGCTTGGAACGGTCGCCTTGGGTGCCACTTTCGGCGCTGAAATCGGCGCTTTCGCTGTGGGGGCGGGCTCGGCCGCAGGGCTTTCGCTGATCGCGGGGCCTGGAGACAAAGCGAACATGGCCAAGCCAACCGCGGCGATCAAGGCAAAGAATGCGGCAGCCGCCACCCAAGGGCGCCGATCGTTGGCCGCCGGAGCTTCCAGCGTGTATTCCTCGGTGAGCTCAGGCTCGGCGCTTCGGCGTCCGATGGGTACAATGGAGTCATCCTCGATGCCTTCCGCCTCGGTGGCATCGTCCGCGCCGAACAGATCGTACACTTCCGCCTTTTCGACCAATTGCGCAGCGGGTGCCGGTGGGGGTGCTACGCGGATAGACGGGCGTTCCGGCAAAAACCGCTTCGCCGCTTTGGAAGGATCGGGGGCATCGAAAGCGTCCAAGGATCGATCTTCCGGAGAACTCATCGCCCCTCCAAGGTGACGGAAGTGTGCCACAGGTGTTGCAGTGGGATCCATGGCGCGAATACATCTGCACACGGTGTTGACGAAAATCGATCATGGATCCAATCGCCATCCAGCTGCAGGATGTGAGCCTGCAATATCCTTCGGGGACGCTCGCGTTAGACAGCTTTCATCTGGCTGTTCCACGAGGGGCGTTCGTGTCTCTGTTGGGACCCTCCGGTTGTGGCAAGTCTACGGTGTTGCGACTGGCCGCGGGCCTGGATCGTCCCACCCGGGGCAAGGTGGAGCTGTCCGGCGAAACCCAGCCGTCAACGGCATTTGTGTTTCAAGACGCGAATCTGTTGCCGTGGAGATCCATCGAAGCGAATGTGGGTCTCCCGTTGGAGTTGCGTGGAGTTTCCGCTCGCGAGCGAAA
>SYKL01000332.1 GCA_005797785.1 Pseudomonadota bacterium
GCCGACCTCTGCTCCACTGATACTGGCGTTCTTTTTATACAAAGTGCCGATCGCTGCCGCGGTGAGTAGGAATCGGACGATGCCGTCTTGGTCGGAACCTGGAATAAAGCGTTTGTAATACTCCAATACGGCGGGGATCACGCCGGCGGCGCCATTGGTGGGGGCGGTGACGACTCGTCCACCGGCGGCATTTTCTTCGTTGACCGCGAGTGCAAACAGATTGACGTGGTCCAACAGCGCCAAGGGGTCGGGACTATGGCGAGGATCGGACTTGAGTTTTCGATGGAGCGCCGCGGCTCGACGCCGCACTTTCAAGCCGCCGGGCAGAATGCCCTCGCGGCCGCAGCCCCGTTGAATGCAGGCTTCCATGGCACCGGCGATCGTGAGCAAGCGTGCTCGCACCTCTTCGGGCGAATGTCGCGTCGCTTCGTTTTCCAACATGAGCGTGCTGATGCTGAGTCCCGAGGTGTTGCACCGGTTCAGCAGATCGGCGCCGGTGTCGAAGGGGTGAGGGAGCTCGGGTCCGCTTGCGGCGATATCCATAGATTTTCCGCTTTCGTCGGTAACAAAGCCTCCGCCGACCGAATAGTAAACGTGTTGACGAAGTACCTCGCCGCCGGCGTCGGTGGCTGTAAACCGAAGGCCGTTCGAATGCCCCGGGAGGACTTGGCGGCGATGGAAAACAAGGTCGGTCGCAGGATCGAGCGCTACGGGATGCCTTCCCAGGACTGCCACTGAGCGCCGGGCGCGGATGGTGGCTACCCGCTCGGCGGCGGTGTCCACATTCACAGTTTCGGGATCCTCTCCCTCTAAACCCAATAATACCGCGAGATCGCTACCGTGTCCCTTGCCGGTCAGACCCAGACTTCCGAACAACTCGACGCGGAGAGTGACGGTTTTATGGAGCTGTTCGGAGGACTCCAGATTTCGGGCAAACCATGCTGCGGCCCGCATGGGCCCCACTGTGTGGGAAGAAGATGGACCGATGCCGATCTTAAACAGGTCGAACACCGAGATGAACATGGAACCCCCTTCGCATCCTACACCAAGGACTCAAGGAATCGGGGAGCCGATCGTGCTTAGGCGCTCCAACCAGGCCTGAAGAAAAGGCGGGCGGCGTTGTCCGCGGGGGAGGACGAGAAACAAGGTGTTGGTGGGTTTGGTGTGTTCCGGATGCAGATCGCACAGCCGACCCTCGCGCAAGGACTCGGCACAGAGGTACGCGGGAAGTACGGTAGCTCCAAGGCCTGCTTCCGCCGCTGCCTGCAAGGCGAGAAGGTCGGGTGCGATCAGGATGGGTGGCGACGGGCGCTCCGGCCGGCTTTCGAAGTAGCGGCGGATCATAGGAAGTTGCTCCGCGAACGCGAGCAATGACGCCGGCGCGCTGTGCGCGGGATCCGGGTGGCGCTCGATCCATGCGGGGGCGGCAACCAACACGAAACTCTCTTGCTCGATCGGCTCGAAAGTAAGGCTCGAACTCCGGATGCGGTGGGTGGCGATCACGGCATCTAAGTTTCCGGCGGTGAGATCCCTGAGCAACGGTTCTGTCAACCCAAAATGGAATTCAATCGTGCCCCATTGCGGATCGAAACACGGCAGCAGCCGGCGAGTGCAAAACGGGGCGGGTCCTCCGAGCCGAAAGGGCCTGCTGCTCGTTCGACCGGAGACTTCTGAGAATATGGTTTCAAGTTCGTTAATGAGGGGCAGCACTCTTTCCGCGAGTCGCTTGCCGGCGGCGGTGGGGGTGACCCCAAAGCGGTGACGTTGGAAGAGGGGTTCCCCGGTGAGGGCCTCCAAGGCCTGAAGGCGAACAGAGATCGCGGCCTGGGACAGCCCGAGCAGCCGGGTGGCTGCGGTGAGCGAGCCCGCGCGATGGATCGCGGCGAAAGCGCGAAAGAGGTCGAGATCGATCACGGTTTTCCCATCGGTTTTTCGATGGATGATACACCATCAATTTGTTTTGCGCGGTGCCCATCTGAGCATACAGTAGGGGTGCTCAATGAACGAGCGGTTTGATTTCACGGAGTTTTCAATGTCGAAGCGCATTTTGATTGCACTCACCAGCCACGCCAACCTGGGTACCACCGGCAAGAAGACGGGGTACTACCTGTCTGAGGTTTCCCATCCCGTGTCCGTGTTCGCTGAAGCTGGCTTTCAAGTGGATTTTGTGAGCCCCCAGGGTGGGGAGCCGCCGATGGACGGGATCAACCGCACCGATCCGTTGAATGCGGCGTTTTTGGATGACGCGGATCGGATGCGTCAAGTAAAAAACACCGTTCGCCCCGATGCGATCGACCCGAGCCAGTATGATGCGATCGTGTATGCCGGTGGCCACGGCACGATGTGGGACTTCCCGGAAGCGACCGGGCTCGAAAAGTTGGCCGCGGCGATCTATGAGAAGGGCGGCGTTGTTGCTGCCGTTTGCCACGGACCGGCGGGGCTGGTGCCCATCCGGCTGTCCAACGGCAAGCCTCTGGTGGAGGGACACCGCGTGACTTCGTTCACCAACGAGGAAGAACAGGCGGTGAACCTGACGGGTGTGGTTCCGTTCTTGCTGGAGTCGAAACTGACGGAGCTGGGCGCGACCTTCGTGGGGGCCCCGAAATTCTCGGCGCACGTGGTGACGAGCGGTCGGCTGGTGACGGGTCAAAACCCTGCTTCAGCTAAGGGGATTGCCGAGGCTGTCGTGCAGGTGCTTCGGGAGGCCTGATCGGATGAGGGCCTGCTAAGGTCGCTTCCACTCGTTCGATTCGGAAGTGTCCTGAAATGGGGCGATGTACGGGTCGGTGACCTCGAAATCTTCGAGGTCGACGTCCGGCGCCCACACCGGTTCGTTGTCGGTGTTCATCCAGAAACCAACAAAGAAATCGACGCTGACCGTTGGATTGCTCATGGGGCCTCGCTTGCGTTGGCAAGGTTGTACCTGAGCCCAGGTGTCGATTTGGTTTCAAAATGCATCAAAGCGTCGCGTTACTCGATCGTGAAGCGGTAGCCGACGCCCACCTCGGTCGAAAACCAGTGTTCACCGCCTTCTTCGAGCTTGCGGCGAAGGTGCGCCATGTAGACTCGGATATGCGGCTGTTGAGACGCGCTTTTCGGCCCCCACACCGCCTCGAGAAGCTGTTTGTGGGTCACCACCTTTCCGGCGTGGCGCACAAGCACGCTGAGAAGCTTGTATTCGGTGGGCGTTAGGTGAATTTCGGATCCGTTGATCGTGACCCGTCGGGCTTCAAAATCAATTCGGAGGCCTCGAAGTTCGAATTCGGGTCCCGACTCCGGGCGTGCGTTTCGGCGGATCGCGGCGCGGATCCGGGCCAGAAGCTCGGGAAATCCGAACGGCTTGGTCAAGTAGTCGTCCGCGCCAGCATCCAGCGCTTCCACTTTGTGACGCTCCAAACCCCTCGCCGAAAGAACGATAATGGGGATGTGGGACCATGCGCGAATGGATCTGACCACCTCAATGCCGTCGCGATCGGGTAGCCCGAGATCCAGGAGAATGGCATCCGGCACATATTGGATGGCCATGGTTTCGCCTTCTTTGGCCGTTGTCGCCTGCTTTACCTGATAGTGTTGGGTTTCCAGACCGGTCTTTAAGAACCGCTGAACTGGGGGTTCATCCTCGATCACCAGAACCAGAGGGGAGTTCATGGCGGCTCCGGGGGCAGTTTTTCAATGGGAAGTGAAAACCCGAACACCGCCCCCTGCACCTGTTCGGGTGTGTCAAGGCGGTTTTTTGCCCAGATTTCGCCTCTTTGAACGCGAACTATGGCTTTGGCGATCGCGAGTCCCAAACCGGTGCCGTGGGTTCGACGGCCATCGGCGTCGCGCCAAAACCTCTCAAACACGAGGGTTTCCGCGCCGGGGGGGAGTCCAGGGCCGTGGTCGATGACTTCGACTCTCAAGCGATCCTCGTCCATAGCAACCTGCACCTCGATCGGGCCTTCGGGTGCGTATCGCACGGCATTTTCGAGGAGATTGTAGATCAATTGGTCGGTGAGGACCGGATCGAGGGGGACCACCGTGACCTGTTGGGGCAGGTGTACGACAAAACGCCCACATCCAAGCGTTTCACGGGCTCGGTCCACGGCGCTGGCGATCACTTCGTCGATCGGAACCCACTCTTTGTGAGCGGTCAAGGCTCCTTCCAGACGGGTAAGCTCCAACAAGCCCGAGATCAGCCGATGCAGGCGATCGGACTCGTCCCGGATGGTCTCCAGCAGCGAATTTCGATCCTGGTCGGAGAGCGTATGGTCATGCAAAGCCGCCGTTGCAGCGCCTGTGATCGACGTCAGCGGGGTGCGAAGGTCGTGGGATACGGCCGATAGGAGATTGGTGCGCGTCTGTTCGGCTTCCAGGCCGACACGCACCGCTTCAGCCTCCTCAGCGAGAAGCGCGCGCTCCAGGGTCGTGGTGACGTTGGCGACCAACACCGCCAACAGGTCGTTCCACAGCGGGTCTATGGGGACGGGTACGCCAATAATGCCGATGCATCCGCGGGTACCCGTCAGGGGAAGGTAGCGAAACCCAGCGCTGGGGAGTGTGTCGGTTCCAGCCCCGGCGGGACGATGGTGTTCCAACGCCCATTTCGCGATGGCCAGTTCGCGGTCGGGGAGGGCAACGCCGGCGACGCGTTCAAGTTCTGCGCCGTTGACGCGCCAAATTGTACTTCCCGGCAGATGCGCGGCTGCGCTCTGGGCGATCCCCTTGACGTCCATACTGGCGGACAGATCTCGGCTGAGCGCGTACAGGATTGCGGTGCGTTCCTCCCGGCGGCGGGCCGCCTCGGCCTGTTCGCGGACCCGAATCGTCAACTGGCTTACGATGGCGCCGATGACCAGCATCACCAAAAAGGTGAACAGGTTTCGGGTATCTGCGACGGCGAATGTGTAGAAAGGCGGGACAAAAAACCAGTTGACGGCGGCGACCGCAGCGACGGTCGTGAGCAACGCCGTGCGCCGTGTTGCTCGGGTGGCGGTGATCACCACGGCGAACAGCAGCAGCATCGCCTGATCGGCGAGGGTGAGCCATGTGCGAGCGAACACCCCCACTCCGATGGCGACGGTCAAGGAGGAGACGGCGAGGGCGCCGTCGGCCCAGGGGATGGGTTGTGGCTTGGACGGCGGCGGTCCGGATTCGGGTCCCCGGCGCTCGCCGGTGGTCACCGTGACGTCGATGCCTTCTGCGGCGCGGATCAGTTGGTCCACCAGGGACCCGAACATCCGGTCTTTCCACCACGGGTGCGTGGGCCGACCAACGAGGATCTTAGTGGCATTTCGCGCTCGGGCGACGCCAATGACGCCCGTGACCACCGAATCCGAGCGCACGACGAGCGATTCTCCGCCGAGTTGTTCTGCAAGTTGGAGGTGCGCGGCCAGTTTGGCGGAGGTCTGGGTGGAGAGCGCTGGTCCCTCGAGTTCGACCGCCACAGCGACCCACGGTGCGTGCAGGCGCCCAGCCATTCGTGAGGCCGCGCGCACCAAATCCGCGGAGGCGGGGGATGGACCGACGGCGACCACCAGCCGTTCCGCGGTGGCCCAGTGTTCGGAAACACCGTCTTGATGCCGGAGCGCTAACACTTCCGCGTCGACACGCTCTGCCGTCCGTCGAAGAGCCAGCTCGCGAAGGGCGTTTAAGGAGGCCATGCGAAAGAAGCCCTGCTCGGCGCGGACGGCCTGAGTGGTCTCGTACACTTTGCCGCTGCGAAGGCGGCGTAGGAGCTCCTCAGGGGGAAGATCGATGACTTCGATGGTGTCCGCCTGATCGATCACCGCGTCGGGCACCGTTTCGCGCACGTTGACGCCGGTGATCTGGGCCACCACATCGTTGAGGCTCTCTACATGCTGGACATTTAACGTGGTATAAACATCGATTCCTGCCTCAATCAGGTCGCGAATGTCCTGCCAGCGCCGTTCGTGGCGGCTGCCGGGTGCGTTTTCGTGAGGAAGCTCATCGACGAGTAACAACTCGGGTTTTCGAAAGATGGCAGCGTCGAGGTCGAATTCACGGAGCAGGATTCCGCGGTGTTGGACCTCCCGAGGTGGCAGTCGTTCGAATCCCTGGGCGCGGGCTTCGGTGTCGACCCGGCCATGGGTCTCGAGCCAGCCGATAACGACGTCAACTCCCGATTTTTTCTGCTCGGCGGCGGCATCCAGCATGGCGCAGGTCTTACCCACGCCAGGGGCGGCACCGAAGAAGATCTTCAGGTGACCACTGGTTTTTGGTGCTTCGGCATCGATGCGCGCCAGCAGTTGTTCAGGGGACGGGCGGTCCATCCGAATCTTCCAGGGCTCGGTTGAGCAGCAGTACGTTTACCCTCGGTTCTCCGAGAACGCCAAACGTCCGACGTTCTGTGTACTGATCGACAAGCAGCTTGACCATTTGGGGGTCCAGGCGACGACTCTCGGCGACTCGGGCAGCCTGACCTGCGGCGCTCTCGGGAGATATATGGGGATCCAAGCCGCTCGCGGAGGCGGTGAATCCGTCTGCAGGCTCGTTGGATACGAGCCTTGCCTGAAAATCCGGGTGGCCGATACCGTAGTTCGATCCGGACGAGCCGGCGCCGTTGTACCCCGCAGACGAAGGGCGCGGATGAAACCATTGCGGGCCATCGAACGGCTGGGCGATGAGCGCTGAACCCACCACTTTCCCCTGGTGTTCCAGCCGCGAACCGGTGGCCTGGTCGTGGAAAGCGACCGTTCCGATGCCCGTTACCAACAGGGGGTAGGCAATACCGCACAGCAGCGTCATCCACCCCGTCAGTAGCGTCGCTTGGCGTATCAGCACGACCATCGAAGTTCTCCTAGGAAAGAGCGGATGAGAGGATGAGATCAATGAGCTTGATACCGACGAAGGGCGCGATCAGGCCGCCTACGCCGTATACGAGAATGTTGTGTCGAAGCAGGGCCATGGCGTCACCCGCCCGCCATGAAACTCCCCGTAGAGCGAGGGGAATCAGGGCGATCAAGATGACGGCATTGAAGATCACGGCCGACAACACCGCCGTCCGTGGATCGAGGTTCATAAGGTTCAACGAACCCAGTTTGGGGTACGTGCTTAGAAACGCCACC
>SYKL01000333.1 GCA_005797785.1 Pseudomonadota bacterium
ACGGCAATGTGATGGTGTTGACGATGGACCTGGACGTGGCCGCCGATGGCACGTTTACCGGTACGTTGTCCAACCTGTGGACGGTCGACGAAATCGAGGTCAATGCCACCTGCGACCACGCGCTCTCGGGTGTTGTGGAGGACGGCGGCGGTGAAGTCGAGTTTTCGCTGATCGTTTCGGAAATTCAGGATCCCGTTTGCGATGTGACCCCTTCCGGCCAGTCGGCGTGGACCGATGCGATGCGAACGAATTTCCTCTGGTTTGGCTGGATTCCGTTGGAGTACATTGCCGACGACTGGGATCAACAGGGGCAGAGTATCAACGATTTGATTGCTTTCCAGGCGAATCTTGGCATGGACATCACCCACGTGGCGGTCGTGACCACCGGCGACTATTTCCTGGTGGATCCGGACGTTCAGCCGTATGCGTTTTTTGGGAGCGTGGAGCGGCTTCCTGAAGCGGAGTGATCGAACTTGGGGTGGGTGGTACATCAGAATCGCCCAGATCAACAACTTTTGATGTACCAGTGCAGCGCCGCGGTGTTGGAATTGGGATCGGGCCAGGTAACGCTACCTCGTTCGCCACCAATCCATGGCCAAGATTTCCACCCGCTTGATCCAGTCGTTCTTCCCGTCGTTATACGCGCCGATGTCGTCGGGATGTTGGGCATACACCGCCCGCTTTAGCTGTTCGTACTCCCCGCGTTCCTCGGGGTGCGTTTGCAAATAGGCTGCAAACGCCAAATGCCGCGCGGCATCCGGATGGTCCGCCGCGTAGAAATGCAGATTGTGCGTCCGCACCCCGTCGCGGTCCTTCGTAAAGTACCTTCGACCCGGCAAACCGAACTCGCCCCACGGCTTGTACCCGGCCTGCACCAGCACGTCCGACTGGGCGTCCATGGAACGGATGTCCCCCACCAACGGGAGCAAATCGATGATCGGCTTCGCCGCCAACCCCGGAGCCGAAGTGCTGCCGATGTGGTGAACCTCGACCAGGCCCGTGAGGTGCGCCATCAAAAAGCGGCGTTCTTCTTGGAATTGGCGCGGCCAGTCCGGGGAATATTCGCTGAAGAAATACCGACTCATGGTGCCGTATCGTAAAGGGGTTGACTATTTATGGATCAGGATGGGTCGCGAAACGGCATCGGTCCGAGGAAATCCTTCTTGCCGATGTCCACGCCATTGTGCCGCAGGATCGCGTAGGCGGTGGTGATGTGGAAGTACACATTCGGAATGACGTGTTGGGTCGCATATTCGGCGCCGCTCAAAGTTTTGCCGTTCCAACGTGGGGTGGTGACCCGCCGCTCGGCCGCACCGGCGAAATGATCAGGGGTGACCGTGCCGAGCCAGGCGATGACACTTTCAATGCGGTCTTTCAATTCCCCGACGGTGGTCTCTTTGTCGTCGTGGCTGGGGGCGGCCACGCCAGTGATACGGGAAACGCCGAGTTTTGCCGTGTCGGTGGCAATCTGTACCTGGCGCAGCAGGGAGAATTGGTCGGGTGCAAGCCGGGAGTGGAGGAGTACGTTGACGTCGAACTTCTTCTCCTCGGCGTACGCCGCTCCTTTGTCGAGGATGGCGCTAAGGTTCTGCAGCATTTTCGTAAATTGAACCACCGTTATCTCGTGAAACATCCAACCTCCGGGCGGGAGGTATAGGCGCCGAACCCTCGTTCGGAAAGGGCTCGGCGCGATTTTGTCAGACGCCTTCGGCGATCACGGCGTCCAACTTGTCGAAGGAGCCGCCCCAACCCTGAGTCATGCCGGCCTTCGCGTTGTGGAACATCGCGCGCTCATCCGCATTGGCTTCGGCGTACACTTCCCAGGTGACGGTGACGCGCGTTTCGTCCGGGCCTTCCTCGGTAAACCGAACCTCGGTGATCATGGTCTCAGGCCACGTTGGCGCGAACGGATGCCGCGAAATGTTCTCGTTCGCATCCACAAATTGTTGAGTATAAACAAGGCGATTCTGCGGTTCCATTTTCAGATAGTGAGCGCGGCCCCACAGGGTGACGCCGTTCGCATCGGTCATCGAGTAAAAGCTGGTACCACCCTCGCGAATGTCGGCGCGAATGTAGGTCATCGAGGAGCCGGTCGGGGCCAACCATCGCACCAGATGTTTGGGATCGGTCCACAATGCGTAAACCGTGGCGATCGGCGCCGTAAACGAGCGGTTGATGATGAAGGGATCCTTGCCTTTGCGTTCGCCCAGGTGCTCGGCCAGGCGGTCCCAGGTGGAGTCTCCACCGGCCTTCTTGATGAAAACCTTGGTCTCGGCTGCGACTTGAGCGCTGGCGAACGCCATGGTCATGTCCAGCTCGGTGCGATCTCCCGGCAACTCACGAAACAGAGCGGTCACCCGGAACAACGGTGGACGATCGTCGCTGCCGCCGTGGTCGTACACCAAGCGCTTGAGGGGCTCCACTTCCAAATAGAGCGTTTTATTCGGCCAATCCACGCCATCGGGCCCATGCATGGTGTACGACCAGTGGCCACCGGCGCGCAGGTCCTTGGAGTGGTGGGTCAGCGTAAACCCGCGTGGACCCCACCATTGGGCGACTTGCTCCAGATCATTCCATGCTTCCCAGACCGTGCGCACCGGTGCCTCAAACACGCGCACCAACCGCAATTCATTTGCCTGCTTCGCCTTCGCCATCGGGGGTTCCTCTCGGTTTGGGTTGTAACGTCTTCAAATAAGCATCCAGTCGGTCGAAGCTCTCTTCCCAGCCTCGCCGACACTCTTCCATCCAACTTTCCGCTTCATTCAACGGTGCCACATTCAGCCGGCATGGCCGCCACTGAGCGTCGCGTCCCTTCACCACAAGTCCTGCTTTTTCCAAGACTTTGAGGTGTTTGGTCACCGCCGGCAGGCTCATCTCGTGCAGAAATGGGCGTGCAAGCTCGGTCACATTGGCCTCCCCCCGCGACAGCCGCGCGAGCATCGCCCGGCGGGTGGGGTCGGAAAGGGCGGCAAACGTCTGACTGAGCGCGTCGGGCATCGGTTTCCAGAATGGTTAATTAACCATATGGTTAATTACAGCGGTCCGCGTTCTCCGTCAAGGGGATTGGGTTTGTCGTACCGGTCGGAGGATCGGGTGGATCCGTTGGGTAGGGGCGGCCTGATGATCAGGTCCGGGTTTTGGATCCGTCGGGTGTAGGCCGAGGGCCGCCTGATGATCAGGTCCCCCCGTTCGGTTGCGTTGTTCAACACAGGTCCCCGTTTGGGTGCCAAAACTCCATTAGTAAAGGCGCTTTACAAACTAAAGTGAAGGTTGCATTGTTCGCGTTGCCACGACAGCCCCCGCTGTGGGGTTGGAAATGCACTC
>SYKL01000334.1 GCA_005797785.1 Pseudomonadota bacterium
CACATCCCGGGCCCCGATTTTCCGACCGCGGGTGCGATCTACGGTCGAAAGGGTGTTCGCGAGGCATATGAGACCGGTCGCGGCCGGGTAGTGGTCCGTGGCAACGCCATGTTTGAGGAGTTGGCGGGTGGGCGTCGAGCGATCATCATCGACGAAATCCCTTACCAGGTCAATAAAGCACGGTTGATCGAGCAGATTGCCGAGTTGGTCAAGGACAAGAAGCTCGAAGGGATCTCCGCCCTTCGCGATGAATCCGATCGCCAGGGCATGCGCATTGTAATCGAGCTTCGCAAGGATGCTTTCGGCGAAGTTGTTCTCAACAACCTGTACAAGCAGACGCCGCTGCAGAGCACGTTCGGCGTGATTCTGCTCTCGATTGTCAATCAGCAACCTCGGGTATTGTCGCTAAAGGAAATGCTTCAGCTGTACATCGCCCACCGCCGCGAGGTGGTGGTCCGACGCACGCGGTGGGAGCTGGCCCAAGCGAAGGCTCGCGCGCACATTTTGGAAGGATTCAAGAAGGCGCTCGATCACTTGGATGCGATCATCGCGTTGATCCGGGGAAGCGCAACGCCAGCTGAAGCACGTGAAGGCTTGATTCAACGCTTTGAATTCAGTCTACTCCAGGCCGATGCGATCCTGGAATTGCGGTTGCAGCGCCTGACGGGGATGGAACGGCAGAAGATCATCGACGAATACAATGCGTTGATGCTGACGATTGCCGAATTGGAAGCGATATTGGCCTCCGAAGAGAGGCTGATGGGCGTGGTTCGCGGCGAGCTTGTCGAGATCCGGGACACCTACGGCGATGCTCGTCGGACGCGGATTTTGGACGCCAAGGGCGATCTCACCATGCACGATCTGGTTGCGGAAGAAGACCAGGTCGTGACGCTGTCGCATTTGGGGTACATCAAGCGGTGCAGCCCGAGCGAATGGCGCATGCAACGCCGAGGAGGCGTGGGCAAGCAGGGGATGAATACCCGCGACGAGGATTTCGTCACATCCCTCTTCATCGCAAATACGCACTCGCTGCTGTTTGTGTTCACCAACCAGGGAATGGCGTTCCCTCTTCAGGTTTACGAGGTTCCGGAGGCTGGTCGCGGCGCCCGAGGTCGGCCGATCATCAATCTGGTGCAGGTGCCGGATGGGGAGAAGGTCACCGCGGTCGTCAGCGTAAGGAACTTGGAGGAAGACAAGGGCGAACTCCTGTTTGTCTCTCGCCAAGGCTTGGTGAAACGCACGAGCTTGGCGTTGTTCCGCAATCTTCGCCAAGGTGGTCTGATTGCCGTCGGCGTTGCCGAGGATGACGAGTTGGTCGTGGTTCGCCGGGTAGAAGGCCCGGAACATCACGTGATGTTGCTCACCCGCCGCGGAAAGTGCATCCGTTTTGCGCTGAGCGAGGTTCCGGAGTACGGGCGCGCCGCTCGAGGAAACCGAGGGATTCAGCTGGCGGATGACGACGAAGTGGTCGATGCGTTGATCGTTCCTGCGACGGACGAAACGCAACCGGTGGACGAACCAGAGGACGCGGAGGACGGTGAAGAAGAAGGCGAGGACGCTGAAGAGTCCGCCGAACCGGCCGAGGATCCATGGGAAAGCACCTTGTTGACGGTCACCCAATTGGGCTTCGGAAAGCGGACTCCCTTTGAGCAGTACCGCTCGCAAGGTCGGTATGGAAAGGGCATTCTGTCCATCAAGACCACCGCGGGCACCGGCGGAGTGGTCGGTGCGATTGAAGTCATGCGCGACGACCAAGTGATGGTCGCCACCAATACCGGACGAGTGATCCGCATTGGAGCTCGCGATGTTCGCTTAGTCATGGGGCGTGCGAGCCGTGGTGTCCGATTAATGAAGCTTGAATCCGGCGAACGAGTGGTTGACTTGGCTCGGCTGGATGAGCCGGAGGAGGAAGAGACGGTGGTCGAGGTGGAAACGCCGACGCCGGATGTCGAGCCCACCTGAAAAAACGCTTGACCTCGGCGTTCATTGCGCCTAGATTCACCCGTCCTGGCATCTGGGGGTGAATTCTTGCCAAATCGCACTGGAGTGGCCAAAGCACTGGCCAAGGCGGTTTTTCCGGGAATGACGCGCACCCGTTGGCGAGCGATCGCCGGAGTGTCACTGGCGTTGCTCCTCGGTTTGTGGGTGAGTCCGATGTCGCCGGCGGCGATGTCGCGCGCGGATGCTGCGCTTGGGCAGGGCAATCCTGAGGTAGCGGTTCAACGGTATGAATGGATTGCGGCGGTGAATCCCGCCCGCGCGGATCGAGAAGAGGCGCTGTACCGTGCGGGAATGGTGTT
This sequence comes from Pseudomonadota bacterium, assembly GCA_005797785.1. Lineage (GTDB taxonomy): Bacteria > Myxococcota_A > UBA796 > UBA796 > SYKL01. Next base: position 2,301 of record SYKL01000334.1, read on the forward strand.
GGTCACCGATCTTCGGCGGCCCGTGGAAGCACGGTCAAAGTTTTCGGAAATGCTCCGTCGAAACCCCAATCATCCGCGACGAGCGGAGGTGTTAGAGCAGATCGGTTCCCTGCTGATGGCAGAACCGGGTCGGGCGGCCGATGCGGCCGATGCGCTGGAAGGTTCGGTGGAAGCGGCTCCACAGGATGTGAGAGTGCCAGGTCGGTTGATGTTGGCGGCTACCGCGCGTGCGGAGTCCGGCGATCGAGAGGCGGCAGACCGGGTATGGCAGCGGCTTCAAAGGGAGTACCCGGAACAGGCGCAGCGGGCGTTGTTGGCGCGAGCGGACATGTGGCTGGCTGCGGATCTTCCGGAGCGAGCGGTGTCGCTCTACGAGCGCGTTGCCAAAGAGTCGCAAGACCCGTCTGAGTTGGCTGTAGCGCGTTTGGGGGTGGCGACCTGCCTGGAGCGGTTGGGGGATTTGGAAGGGGCACTCGCTGAATTCGACGGCGGCTTGGATGGGGTCCCCGAGGGTGTTGTGGAACGGCGCGCGGAGGGCTTGAGGGCGCGGATCCTAAGCAATGGCGGTTCCAAGTAGCGCAATCGACCAGCCTCGTCTCTCGAAGTAAGTAAAGCGGTTGACCATCTGGGTCGAGAGACCCTCCCCAAGGTCCGCCGGACGGCTTACGACATGAGAAAGGAGCGTTGTCATGTCGCGATCGTCACGTTTGCTCGACCGAGCTCGGGCCGTGATCCCTGGTGGAGTCAACTCGCCGGTCCGGGCATTTGCGGCAGTGGGGGGGGACCCTCCGTTCATTGTGCGTGGTGAAGGCGCCCAGTTGTTCGATGCGGACGATCACGCTTACCTCGATCTGGTGGGTTCTTGGGGCGCTTTGCTGCTTGGTCACGCCCATCCGGCGGTGGTAGAAGCGGCGACAGAAGCCATTTCTCGAGGATCGAGCTTCGGCGCCCCCACCGAGGCGGAGATCTTACTTGCGGAGGCAATCCGCGATCGTGTGCCTTCGATGGAGCGAATTCGGCTGTGCAGCTCGGGCACAGAAGCGACCATGCATGCGATCCGGTTGGCACGCGGATTTACGGGCCGGGACCGGATCGTGAAGATGGACGGTTGTTACCATGGCGCACATGATGCGGTTTTGGTGGCGGCAGGTTCCGGGCTTGCTACCTTTGCTGTACCAGGATCGGCGGGTGTTCCCGCGGCGGTGGCCGCCAACACTCTCGTTGTTCCGTTCAACGATGAAGCGGCGATCGAGCAAGTGTTTCGAGAGCATGGCGATCAGATCGCCGCGATTCTGGTGGAGCCTGTACCCGGAAACATGGGAACGATCGTACCCAACGAGCGCTACTTGCACGCGCTTCGCGAAATCAGCCATCAGTATGGAGCACTGCTGATTTTCGACGAGGTCATGTGCGGCTTTCGAGTGGCACCCGGAGGAGCGCAAGAACTCTACCGGGTGAAGCCGGATTTGACCTGTCTGGGCAAGATCGTCGGGGGCGGGTTTCCGCTCGCGGCTTTTGGTGGCCGACGGGAGATCATGGAGAAATTATCCCCGTTGGGGCCGGTCTACCAAGCTGGTACGCTTTCTGGGAACCCGGTGGCCGTGGCCGCGGGGCTGGCGACCCTTCGCCTGTTGGATGACGCTTTGTATGAGCGTCTTGAAGCTATTGGACAGCGTCTGGAAGACGGCCTTCGCGAGCCGCTCGCCTACCACGGCTGGTGTATGGTGCGGGTAGGAGCGATGTTCACCATCTACTCCCGCGCCGAGCCGCCCAAAGACTATGTCGAAGTTAAAGAATGCGACACCACCGCTTTCGCTACTTTTCATCGGGCGGCATTGCACGGTGGGGTGTATCTGCCTCCGAGCCAGTTTGAAGCTGCTTTCTACTCGGTCGCCTTCGAGGACGACCAAGTGGATCACGTGATTGCGGCGCTGTCGGCGGCGTTGGTCGAAGCCAACTCGTGAGGATGGATCCGGCGCTGCTGCGCGGCGCGATTCGGGCGAGCGGTGCCGGGCTTCAGTTTGCGGCGAGCATGGTGATCTTTTCTTGGTTGGGGGGACGCCTGGACGGGTGGATCCATACGTCGCCCTGGGGATTGTTGGGCGGCGCGTTATTGGGGCTGGCCGGCGGGCTGTTTCTGCTGGTCCGTACGCTTCAAACAGGAGAAACCCATGACCCCGGCGATGAAGATCGCTCGTGATGCGCTGGTCGGCGCCTCCGTTGCGGCGGTCGGGGTGGCGTATTTTTATGGAATGCGAGAGGCCAGTGGGGTGTTGCTCGCGACCCTGGCGTTTTTGGCGTCCATGGCGGCCCTTGCTTGGGGTGTCCGGTCGGCGGTGGCGGCCGCGGCGCAAGGAGATACCCGCACATTTTTGATCGTGTTGGTGCTGTTCAAACCGCCGCTCACGGTGTTGGGCTTTCTGATGTTGGCGCGGGTGTTCGGCGTTGGTCCGATATCATTTGGGTTGCTTTTGGGCGTGGGCGCGATCTGCATCCGAGGGTTGCTCCTCTCGACGGACGACGAGGTTTCAGGATATGAGGCGCGCCCCAAACCTGGGAAGTTGGAGTCGTGATGGGCTTCGCCAGTGGATTCTCCTGGTTCCACTTGATTCCGTCGTTGAGCGATGCGTCGTTGTTGTCTGCTTTTGGAGTAGGCGGACACTCCGTATTGTTGGCGACTGCATGGTTTGTTTGTGGCGTCATCCTGGTGGGTGCGGTGTTTGCGCGGCTCGGGCTGAACCGTGCGCTCTCCCGTCCCGGATTGGAGAAGTATTTCGCTGATGATCGGCTGACGTTCCGCACCTTGGCTGAGGTGTATGTGTCTGCCTGGATGGGCCTTCTGACCGACATCATGGGCGGCAAAGAAGCGCGACGCTATTTCATGCTGATTGGCGCCATCTTTGTTTACCTGTTGGTCAACAACTTGTTGGGGATCATCCCTGGCTTCTTGCCCGCGACTGACAACATCAATACCAGCGTCAGCATCGCGTTGATCGTGTTCAGCACCTTTATGATTACGGGCTTGTTCCGAGATGCCAAGGGCTTTTTGGCTCATATGGCCGGAAACATGATCAGCGGTTTCCTGATCCCGTTTGGTCTGTTGATTTTCGTGATTGAGTGCATCGGCTTCGCCCTGCGCCCAATGACGCTTTCGTTGCGTATTACCGCAAACATGAGCGCGGACCACACCGTGCTCAACGTGATGAGCGATTTGGTGCCGGTGTGGGTACCGGTGCCGGCGATCTTTGTTGGCTTCGGCATCTTCGTGTCGGTGCTCCAAGCGTTCGTCTTTTCTCTGCTTACCAGCTTGTACATCGGCATGGCGCTTCCGCACCACGATGAATCTCACGATCACCACTGACAGTTTGGTCCCTTGTCGGGACTGGAGGAACTTATGAACAAGAACCGTTTGGCGACCGCGCTGATCTCTCTTTCGCTTCTCACCGTCTCCAGCACCGCATTTGCCCAGGACGGCAGCGGCGAGAAGGTGGCGATGGGCGCTGGTGTCGGCATTGGTTTGGCCGTTATCGGTGGCGCTTTGGGCCAGGGCTTTGCCGCTCGCGCCGCACTCGAAGGTATTGCCCGCAATCCAAACGCCGCTGGCAAGATTCAGCTGCCCATGATTCTGTCGCTCGGTCTGATCGAATCGTTGGTCATCTTGGCCTTCCTCGTGACCGGTGGCTTCGTCTAAGACGACCATCGCCGTTGGCCTAGACCAGCGGTGAATCGTATCTCTTACGGCATCCTTCGGGGTGCCGTATGCGTTTTTGCCCCCGAGATGCTATGTGGCGATCTTGGGGGTGAGACATGCGCAGTCTCCTGTGGATCGGATTTTTCGCGGCACTTTCGGCGTGTAAGAAGGGACCGGAGGCAGCCGCCGCCGTGAAGGTTGGTTGGCAAGAGGTCCAGCCTGGAAAGAGCTGTTATTACGCCCCGAATTTCGAAAAGCTGGCCGGCACGGATCGAAAGATCGCCCGACAGCAGACGCTGGAAGCCATGGTGTCCCAGTGGGGTGGCGGCCGAAACGATGGCGTCACTTTCGACGAGACGGTGGTCGAGAATGTCGAGACGGCTCTGCTCGGCACTCCGACAGCCATCGAGACGGTCGCCGCGAAGAACCTCGCAAAATGCGAGGTGGGCGATACTGCGACGTGGGGTTCGTGGCTCGCTCGGGTGCCTGGCGAGCTGGCGGTCGGCCAATGCAGCAATCCCCTGACGGATCGCTGGTTCTACTACCTCGACATCAAGATCGGTTGGCAGAATCGTGCGCCGGTGTGCAAGGGCAATGTGGTGGAAGTGAAGGCCTCGAGTGTTGACTTCTACCGCTTGAATGACAAGGGTCCCTGGGTGAATGCCGAGGGAGATACGTCAAAGTCCGCCAGCGCGACCGAGCTCCCTTGCAACACCCCAGGGTGTTTTCCGGGACAGATCGTGATGCGGTTCGTTGGCGAAAGTGGAGCAACGCAGGTCATTCCTGTGGGACTCAGCTACGTCTTCACGGCACCCGAGCACGGCTCGATCGAGATCGCGGTAAACGACGATACCTTCTACGATAATCAGTACAAAGTCGAAAGTGGGCTTGAACATCACACATCGATTGAGTACGCTCCGCGTTAGGAGCCACCATGTCGGAGCCACCCGTCCTTTCGCCCTCCGGGCTACCTGAAATCTCCACCGACGATCGAACGATGGCGTTGCTCGCCCATCTTTCGATGTTCATCGCGCCGTGTGTCGGGCCCATCATTTTGTGGGCGTTAAAAAATGATACTTCACCGTTTGTAGCATACCATGCGATTCAGGCGGCCGTGTTTCAGGGGGTTTCCTACGCGATCATCTTCGTGCTGACCTTCGCTGGGGTCATCGGATCGATGGCATGTCCCTGTTGTGGCTTGGTTTCGATGGCATCGTTCGTTGTGGTGTTTGGAGCTATTTATCCGGCCATCAAGTCGTATAATGGCGAGTGGGTAGGATACCCCCTCCTCGACGGCATCGGCCGTCCGCCCGGCGTATGACCGCTCTTCTGCTGGGGTGGCTGTGGGCGGCGCCTGCGTGGGCGGTGTGCGACACGGATGACACCGACGCGGCAGATACGGATACCTTTTTGGTGGATTGCGCGCCGGAAGATGCGCAGCTGGGCGGGGGAAGCTGCGGCGGATCTCGGACGATCGTGTTGCCGTTGGCGTTGATGTTCCTACGCGCGAGAAAACGTTGATCTTCGCCCTTTTCACTTCCTTTGCCTGGGCACAGGAGGTCGACTACTCGGTGGACATCGAGCGTTTTCGGCCATCGACCGACCCTTATGGGTATGTGGTTACCGAAAGCGCCGCGATTCCAAAACACCTGCAGTGGACCGTAGGATTGTGGGGGTCGTACGAGGATGATCCTGTCATTCTCTATGTGGACGGCGAACGTTTTGGCGGCACAGTCGAAAACGGCGATGGTGTGGTGGACAACCGCTCCATGGTGGACCTTCAAACCGGCTTTGGGGTCGGTAAGCACTTTGCTCTTGGCGTGGATGTGCCGGTACTGGTGTGGCAAGAGGGGTTTGAGCCGGGAGCCTTCGATGATCCGAGCATTCCAGAGGATCTGATCGCCGCCGGCGTGGGGGATATTCGCGTTGTTCCCAAGGTGATGGCGCTCGATCTGGATAAATTTCCGGTCGGTTTGGCGGTGATCGGCGAAATTACGGTTCCTTTGGGTGCAACCCGTTCGTTGATCGGCGAAGGCGGTGTTTCCGGAATGCCGATGTTGGCGTTGGAATTCGCCGATGGCTCGGTTCACCGACGCGAGTACCACATTCGGTTTTCGATGAACGCCGGCTATCGGTTCCGGCGCGCGGCGACCTTTCGTGATGTGACATTGAACGATGAGTTCGTGTACCGTGCTGGGTTGGGGCTCCACTTTGCAACGGCGGTGGAGTTTGGCGGCGAACTGGTGGGCGACTTTGCCGCAAATTCGCAAGCTGGACGGAACATGGAGGTTCTTCCTTGGTTGAAGTTCTTGCCACACGAGATGGTGACCCTGACCCTCGGGGCGGGCATTGGGCTGCTTCCAGGGGTGGGAACGCCGGATTATCGGTTGTTTTTGGGGGCAACGCTCGGGCCATCGTTCAACCCCGCGGACAGGGATGCCGATCGCGACGGCATCAACAACAAAGTGGATCTTTGCAAGTTTGAACCCGAAGACATGGATGGTTTCCAGGACGCGGATGGCTGCCCCGACCCCGACAACGACAAGGATGGGATTTTGGACCCAACGGACAAATGTCCATTGGAAACTGAAGATCTGGATGGCTTTCAGGATGAGGATGGTTGTCCCGACAACGACAACGACAAGGATGGCCTGGCAGACAGCGTCGATCGTTGCCCGAACGAAGCCGAGAATGAAAATGGGTATCAGGACGACGACGGATGTCCCGATGAAAAGCCGGCTTCCGACACCGATGGCGACGGCTATTTGGATGACGCGGATCGTTGTGCGTTCGATCCCGAGGATTTTGACGGGTGGCTCGACGAAGATGGCTGCCCCGATCTCGACAATGACGGCGATGGGATCGTGGACAGCCGCGATCGGTGTCCGCAGGACAAAGAGACGGTCAACGGCTTCCAGGATGACGACGGCTGCCCCGATGCGGATACCGATGGCGACGGGATCGGGGACCTGGACGACCGCTGTCCGGAGGCCAAGGAAATAGTAAATGGAGTTGACGATCTGGACGGCTGCCCCGACGAAGCGCCGGTCCAACGGGTGGTGGTCGAAAAGGAGCGCATTCGCATCAACGACACCATCTTGTTTGAGTTGGGTAAGGCGAGGATTCAACCAGGTTCTTTCGAGCTGATGGATCAGATTGCCCAGGTGATTCGCGACAACCCGCAGATCAAGCGGCTTCGCGTCGAGGGGCACACCGATGACGTCGGGAATGACGTCAGCAACCTGCGCCTTTCGCAGGCGCGGGCTGAGTCGGTAGTGGAGTACTTGGTGAAGGCGGGAGTGGAGCGGGAACGCCTTGATCCGGTAGGTTTTGGTGAAGTTCGTCCGTTGGTACCGAACACGACCACCGAAAACCGAGCCGCCAACCGCAGGGTCGAGTTTTTGATCGTCGAGCAGGACTGATTCTTGTTGACGAGGCGTTGTCTGGGCAAACCCGTGGATCCCCGATAGGATCGATCCCTGCGTTGGTTGGAGTGCTTATGCGTCGTTCCTGGATTTTGGTTGGTTCCGCCTTGTTGATCCCGGCGGTTGCGTTCGCCGGATTTCGCGCCTCCGGTTTCCGCAAGGAAACCAAACTTGGCGCTGACTTCTGGAACGTCGCCTCTGCCCTCGATTCCAAGCTGGAGACCTGCTGGATGGTCGACGCCGAGTCGGAGAACATCGGTGAGTGGATTGAGATCGACGTTCCCCGAGGCCAGGTCGACCGGTTGGGTTTGGTCACCGGTTGGGCCAAGGATGAAAGCACTTTCAAGGACTATGGTCGGGTGAAGTCCGCAAAAATCCAGGTGTTTGGTAGTGCAGAAAGCCAGGACACGCTGCTGCTCGAGCACACGGTCAACTTCGAAGACAAGTCCGCACTTCAGGTGGTCGATATCCCGGATACGGCGGTTGGTGGTGACATTCACGGCGGTCGAGTTCGCGTCTTCATTACGGAAATCTACCCGGGCAGCGATTATCCCAATGTGGCGATTTCGGAAGCCCTCGTTTATATGAAAGAGACGGATATCCCTGTGGGTTCGACAAAGCTTCGCACTCCCCCCGCGACCTCGGATGAGGCTCACGGCACCGATTTTCTGTTGGACGGCGATCCGAAGACCTTTTGGGCTTCCACGGGCGCGGGCGAGCAGACGTTCGACGTTCGCGCCGACGGGTATGGGGTTAGCGCGGTGGGAATTCAGATCGGCCCAGCGACGCACGCCCGCCCTAAGAAGGTGGAGGTCAGCGTGAATGACCTTCCGGTGACCCTGACCCTCGCGGATAAACCGGAGGTTCAGTGGGTGCAATTGCCGGCGATCATCGGGTATACGGGCTCGGCGTGGGGCACGATCAAGGTGCGGGTGATCGATACCTACCCTGGAAAGTCGGCTCCGGGAGTGGCGATTAGTGAGGTTAAGTTGCGCTACACCAACTACGAAGGCCTCTAGGAGCTTCTGTACGCCACGATCCCTTCGTCGTTCGCTCCGCTCCTTGTGTCTTAGCAACCGAATAGGTTGATGAAGCCGGGGGAGGCACGGAGTTCTTTCGCTCCTAGATCCGACATTGTCGAGATCGTGGCCGAGCACGAATCCGTGCCTCCCTTCGGTCTTGCATCAGCTCGA
>SYKL01000335.1 GCA_005797785.1 Pseudomonadota bacterium
GAGCCACGCGCAGGTCGACCGTTGGGAGTCCGGTCAGCGGCACCCAAGCGCCGCCGCTCTGTAGCAAAATCGGGGATGCCACTGTAAATCCCGCCTCGCCCTGCTCCAGGGGGTATGCGACGCTCGGCGGACCCCAGTCAATGCGCCAATGGGTGTTGTCCAGTCCCGCCGCTGCATTCAACGGTGCCACCCGCGTCGGATCGCTCTCGATGCCCTCCCCGGACACGGTCAACTCTGGCTCGGACAGCCTAGTCTCGCTCGTTTTTGCGGCCTCCACATACAACGCATTCGCCGCCTCATCCTCCTGAACGCCTTCTCCGACCACGGTTTTTGCCACCTCCGCCCATTCGCCGCCGTTCACCCGCAACACCCGAGCGTGTTGTATCGGATAACCCACCGAACCTTCTTCCCCTTTGATCGCCTCACCTTCGCCGAAGCCCACATGAAAGGTAGGGTGTCCTTCCGCGTCAAAATGGTATTCGCTGTATTCTAAGTTCGCGAATATGGGAGGTTGTGGCAGAATTTCGACGGCGCCCGTTTTCAGCGACATCACCGTGCCCCGGATCAACGCTCGTTCGCCGCTCGCATCGATCGCCTCGGGAAACGAGCAGTAGACCGTGTCACCGATCAACGTTTCGGAAAGCTGCGGGAGTTTCATCAGCACCAGCTCGCAACCCACCAGCGCTTCTTTGGCGATCAACACCGCCGACGGCTTCGCGGTGGACAAAACCGGAAATGTCGGTGGAGAAATCGTATTTTCAGGAGACACGGATTGATCGCCCGCCGAGGGAACAGCGAGCCCGCCGCAACCCAATGCGCAAACCAGCGCCGCCACTCCGTGGGCGATGTACCGCATGTCCCCTCCATCCCCATCGTACGGAACATTCGCAGATGGGGTCAAGGACGAGGCCTAGAACGGCGACCCTTTCGGGTACCACTCTCGCTTGCGAACCTCGATGCCAGCGGCGGCGACCGGAGTTTCAAACTCCGACAAGTCCGAACCAAAATAGTGGTAGGGATAAACCACCTTTGGCTTGAACGCGGTCACGCAGGCCGCCGCCTCGGCGGGAGGCATCGTATACGGGAGATTCATCGGAACAAAAGCGACGTTGATGTCGGTCAACGCTTTCATTTCGTCGGTGCATTCGGTGTCCCCAGCGATGTAGACCCGTCCGTTGCCGAACTCTAAGATATAACCATTTCCACGCCCTTTATCGTGAAAAAGACCGCCTTCCTCCGGACCGCGCACCAAATTGTACCTGGGGATCGCTTCGAACTTGATTCCTAGAATCTCCGTTTTTTCGCCATTTTTCATCACCGTCACTGGAAGATCGGGGAGGTTTGCCTTCGCCAACTCCGCGGCCACGACTGGCGGCGCCACCACTACGGTTCCTGGCTTGCGAACGGCCTCAATGGCCGCGGTATCCAGGTGATCGAAATGGTTGTCGGTGATCAAAATCAAATCCGCCTTAAACCCTTGAAGGCCGGCCTTCGTCCACGGATCTACCCAGATGTTGGTGCCCGCGACATCGATCCGCAGCGTACCGTGGGTGTCCGGATAAAACACGATCGGCCCAGAACTGGTGTTCAAAGCGTCATCAAGGGGATTGGTGGCCGGAACGTCCACCGGCTTCACATCGGCGGCCGGAGGCACTGCCGTATCGGCGATCACGGCCGTATCCACGAGGGTTTCTTGACCTGAACAGGCTAACAATACGGTCCACAACGTCATGGCACCTCCTGCCCCGCAGATAACGCGACGCTCCGCCCGCAGTCCAACTAGTAAACCGAGTTTACTAAATGCTGGACTCCGAATTCGCATGCCGATCCGGTAGAATGAACCGGGGGCCAAAATGCGCACACGGTGGTTGGCATTGGTCAGTCTGGCGGCCTGCAAACGCGGTACGACCGAAGGCACCGAAAATACAGCGCCGACGGTGAACATCACCTCACCCAGCGACGGCGCCTATGTCACCGGCGTTTCATTGACCGTCGTCGCAGAGGTGAGCGACTCAGAAACCCCCAGCGACGAATTGTTGGTCTGGTTGGCGATCAACAACGATGTGCTCGATGCAAGCACCGCCTGGACCGGCAACGAATGGACGTGGGTGGGTCCGGCATTGTCCGCCGGTTCACACACCATTTCTGTGTTCGCGCAAGATCCGGACGGGCTCTCGGGCGCGGATTCTCTGTCCCTTGTTTGGTTGGAGCCGGACACCGACGCGCCGGACACCGACTCGGACGTCGATACCGCCGAAACCGACGCACCGGAAGTCGATTTCGACGGCGATGGATTTGCGGCGCTGGGGGACGGAGGCGACGACTGCGATGACGCCAACCCCGAGATCTTCCCAGGAGCAACCGAGGTATGCGACGGGGTGGACAACAACTGCAATATCACGGCCGACGAAAATCTGACCTTCCTCAGCTACTGGGTCGACGGCGACATCGACGGCTACGGCGCCCTAGGAACCGATCCCGTTTCAGCATGCGCCCCGATCGTTGGATGGGTCACCAATTCGCTCGATTGCAACGACAACGCTCCCGAGCTGAATCCTGGAAATCCCGAAGTCTGCGATGGGCTGGACAACGATTGCGACAGCCAAATTGACGGTCCCCCGCTCGTCTGGGCAGACCATTTTCTGGATGATGATGGAGATGGCTTTGGAGCAGAACTTTCACTGCCAATTTCCGCCTGCGAACCCCTGGTCGGGTACTCGGACAACGATCTGGACTGCGACGATTCGGATGCGGACATCTCGCCCAATGGTACCGAAATCTGCGATGGTTTCGACAACGACTGCAATGACGAGAGCGACGAAGGACTGCCCACTTCGAGCTATTGGTTGGACACCGACGGGGACGGTTGGGGGACCGGCAGCGTCATTCAAACCTGCCTGCAACCCCCACAAACGGCGGTCATCGCCGGCGATTGCGTCGACGACAACTTCCTGATCAATCCCGGCGAAGCCGAAAGCTGCGGCAACGGCGTCGACGACGATTGCGCCGGCGGCGACGCCATGTGCACAACGTTGTGCGGGCTCTACACCGAAGATCTGACCCTGGGCGCTGGCGAATGGTACATCACCTGCCAGGTTCATGTCGAAGGCCCCAACACCCCAACATTGACGATTGAACCTGGAGCCACGCTCACTTTTGCCCCAGGGTCGGGCATCCGGGCCGGTTGGTCCGACGAAGGCCAAGTGGTGATCAACGGGCCGGTGAAATTCGAAGCGGAAGATCCAACGCCGGGCTCTTGGGAGGGGTTCACCATCGGCACGCATGTCTCCGGCGGAATCGTCAACGGGTTGACCATTGAGAACGCCGAGGTGGGGATCTTTCTCGACGGGGATGCTCAATTGGAGAATGTGGAGATTCGAAATTCCAAGTTCGACGGCCTTATCGCGAACGGATCCAATTCCGACCTCAAAGGCCTGTGGGTACACAACAATGCAGTGCGCGGGTTCAACATCAACTCCTCCAGCTTGCGCATTTCCGACAGCATCATCGAGGACAATGGCGCGGAAGGGATCGGCTGTGGAACCTACCCCTGCTTGGACGACTCCTGGGCGACCTTCGAAAACAATGTGGTGACCGGCAACGCGATCCCGATGGCCCTCCCTGGATTACGTAGTTTTGCAGCGCTTTCTGCGACCTCAGACTACTCGGGCAACGACACTGACAAAGTTCGGCTGACCGCACCTGAAATCGTGGACGTCGAGCAGACCTGGGAAGCCATCAACGTTCCGGTGCAATTGGCGATCGGAATCGCGGAATTTGGCGCACTGTCCGGGCCGACTCCGACGATCACCTTCAACGGCGGCCTGGAAGTCGAGGTCGGCGGCCCGGGAGCTACGAGCAACCCCGCCGTTCGGTTTGGAACCAACGGGCGAAGCGCCAACTGGGTGGTCGATGGGACACCGAGCAACCCGGTCACCATCCGCGCATCGTCCGGCTTCGAAGGACTTTGGAGCGGGAATGTCGCCGTTGGGGATCAGGCGATCGCCGGACTGGTGATCGAAGATGCTCAAGCCTTCCAATGGCAGCCTTCAACACCGTTGATCCTCCAGGACGTGGTGTACACCGAGGTCGACGGAGGGCTCCGCGTACAAAATCCAGCTTCAACAGTTACAATCGATGGATGCACCGTCTCAGGGGGGTTCGGGCTCGCCGTGTCCACTCCCGGGGGCCCGGTATCCATCGCTCACTGCACGATCTCCAACAGCGCCGCCGGGGGCATCGTGGTGTCGCCGCAATCGGCGTTTGACGTTTCGATCGCGGACACGGTGGTCGATGGCGCCAATTGGCGGGGGATCAGCACGTTATCGCCGACGGCTCTGGTCAACGTGGAAGTCACGAACGCGGGTGACGGGGACGTAGCGGTGTATCTGGACTCGCTGACCCAGTTCGCAAACAACTCCATCACCGGAAACTCCGGTCTCCCCCTCCACATCTCTTGGGCAGAGGGAGCGGACAAACTGGACACCCTATCCACCCTCACCGGAAACACGGACGACCGAATCCGGCTGGGGCCCTCCAACGGCTACATTGGGGAAGACTTCACCTTGAAAAATCTTGGTATACCCTACCTTCTACACGGTGCGATTGCGTTTGGTGGTCCCAACCACCCCGCCGTCGTATTCGAACCTGGGGTGGAAATCCAGGCCGAAAATCCCGCTAGTAGCGGTGTCAACTTGGTTTTCGGATCGCCCACCGCGGATCCCGTCACGGTCGACATCCAAGGCGTCGACATCAAATGGCTCACCGCCTTTTCGCCGAACGACGTCGACTTCCGCCCGACGGCCGACGGAATCTTCGCTGGAAACCTCATATCGGGAGGATCGTACAGCGGCTACGGTGCAGTCGCCGTTAGCTCCACCGCCGTCGAGATCTCCGACAACGACATTGAAAACACGGTCAACAGTTACGGTCTGTGGTGTATGAACGGGTGTGCGGGGTACCCCCTCGTTTACAACAATCGGTTCCAGAACAATACCCTCGATCATAATTGATAAAGCACTTTACCATTCCGTCGGCACCGGCGTGCTTGTGGCAAACACGGTGCAATAGCGCCCCGTCGCGCGCGTAACTCCCCCACCGGAGTGCGAAATGTTAGAAGCCGTTCTGGAAGGATTGTTGGAACCCGTCTTCCATGTCTTGCTCATCCTCCCCGGGCATCTCATCTGGACTCGCGCGTTGGGGCGCGCCGAAAACGAACTCATGGCCTTGTTCAGCGGCTTGGCGTTCTGGGGAGTGCTGATACTTGCCGTATTTGGAAGCTGGCAATGGCTAAGCGCTAACTGAATTCGCTCTCCAGGGAACTTTTTCGGCGGGCGCGAGTCGCACGGAACTTTCGCAGACGGTGCACGCCGTCTGCACAACCGCGTTGTCTCATCGCGGTAGTCTCAAGTTCCGCCTTCCACCCCCCTCCCCGAGTTCCCATGCGCCCATGGATGGTTGCCGCCCTGTGCCTTCCCGCGTCCGCTATTGCCGCCGACGGTGTCGTGAAGGTTCCCCTCCAAGAATGGGAAAGAATGCTCGATACCGCAGCAGCCTCCGCCGAGCGGCCCCCCGCGCCGGTTCCCGTGCTTCAGGTCGACCGTTCGATCGAAGGGACCTTTCGAAAGGGCGTTTTCACTGGAACCCTCCTGACACGCATCTGGATTCCGGTCGGCGGCGGCGATCTTCGGGTGCCCATCCTCGATGCCACCGCTTCGATTGCGTCGGTGCAATTGAACGGAAAAACCACTTCGTTGCTTCCCGAGGGCGGGTTTTATACGGTCGCGATCGACGAACCCGGCATCCATTCCATCCGCGTCGATTTCTTCTCCGGCCGGGAAGACGACCGTTTTGCACGACGCCTGCAATTGGCGCTTCCCCCCTCCGGTCCCACCCGACTCGCCGTTTCCGTTCCCGAGGTCGACATCGAATCGAGCCTTAGCCAGGGGGCCGTCACCGCAGAGCGCACCGAGTCCGGAGGAACCCGCATTGAAGGCCAATTGGACGGCCGTTCCCAGCTCGACCTCACCTGGAAGGGGCGCTCGCTGCAAGCCGCAGTTCCCGTGAAAATGGAGGTGAAGGAATATACGCTGTTTACCCTGCATGAAGCACTGGTTCGCGGGGTTGCTGTACTGGATACCACCGTGCTGGAAGGCGAAACCGACCGCGTGGCCATCCAGCTCCCCGAAGCGGTCGAGGTGGTGGATGTGACTGGGGATGCCGTCCTGCAATGGCAAACGGAACCCGGGAAAGTGGTCGTTCTTCTTCGCTATTTGGTGAGCGATCAAGCGCAGGTCAAAGTTCACTTTCAGTTCCCGGTCAACCTCGATGAGCCGGTGCCCTTGCACATGCCCCTCCCCGAGGCGGGCGTGCCCTTTGAAGGCGCGATCGGGGTGCAGGGGCCGGCCGGACTCCAAGCGGTGGTGAAAACGACCACCGGGGCCGAAGCCCTCAACGAATTGCCCACCGAACTCGCCAATCTGACCCCCAATCCACTCTTGTTGGGATTCCACTTTGACGACGCACCCAGCGTGACCCTCGACGTCACCCGACAGGCCGAAGTGGAGCTTACGTCCACCATTGTGGATGAAATGGAAGCGTCCACCATGTTGATGGAGGACGGCACCGAGATCACCAAAGTCCAGTTGCGCGTGCGCAACAATACTCGGCAGTATCTCGCTACCAAACTCCCCGAAGGCGCAGTGCTCACGCACGCTTTGATCGACGGGCGGCCGGTCCGGCCCGCGGTTTCCGGAACCGGATCCGACGAACAGCTTCTGTTTCCGCTCGTTCAAAGCGAACGATTCGCCGACGGGGCAGCGCAACTCTGGACGGTGCAGTACGGGGATACCCTTGGGGGAATCGCCGATCGTTTCTATTCCGACCCGTCACAGTCAAGCTTTATCCTTGACAACAATCGAGACCAGCTTTCCACGGAATACGACCTGACCATCGGGCAAGTCCTGAAAATTCCCGGCCGACGAGGCGTGCAAGAATCGAGTTTCGTCATCGAGCTCGCGTGGACGCGAGACGGCGGCGACATGGGGTGGTTTGGCGGACGAAATCTGGTGCTTCCGGAAGTGGACGCGGATGTGGTGACCGCTACCTGGCATGTGTACCTTCCTAGCGCGGTTTTGCCGCTCAGCTTCAGCGCCAACCTGACCCAATATTCGGAAATTCGGTACGATCACTTTCGCAGGTTCCGATATTTCCTTCGTGACGCTTTGAACTGGAATACCGCCTGGGCCGGAAGCGGGTACGACGCGGGCGAAGGCTACAAGAACATCCTGTCTCGGCGAAAATCGATCTACCAAAAAGAGTCCTCCAAACTGATCGATGCGCAGGAGGCCACGAGCAGTTTCCCGTTGGTGGGGGATCGGTACCGTTTCAAGCGCCTGCTGCCCGGACGCGAAGTACCGCACATTCGCGTGCTTTGGATGTTCCGTTCTTTGATCCCCGCCGTGCGCTGGCTGGGCTTTGCGGCCGGCGCCGCCCTGGTCGTCAAATGGCTTGGAAACTCCGCAAAGGGGTCGCGCGCAGCGGTTCTGCTGGGTCTCGTCGCCATGCTGGTGATCGCATGGCATGTGGAAGGCGTTCATCGACGCCTTCTTTGGGGAGTTGACGCCGGGCTGATGTGGACGCTGATGCGGTCGCGGATCCCCGAACGCTGGACCGAATGGATCCCCCCGCGGCAGGCTCTGCTCGATCAGTTCAGAATTTCAACATTGGTTCGCCTGTTTGTCGCGACGGTTGGATTGTATGCGCTGCTGGGGGTGCCGTTGTTGTGGTCCACCGCGGCCCTGGGATTGCTGGTTTGGCGCGTTCGGAGGGCATCATGAACCGGATTTTTCGCACCCTACTGACCGGTTTTGCCGCGATCGCCGGCGTGAACACCGCCGTCGCACAAGAGACCGAGGAGGAGCGCCAACAAAACGCCGACAGCTCTTTCGATGCGGTCATGCAGCAAAACGAGTACCGTGCTCCCGCCGAGGCTTTAGGCGGATTCGGTGGTGCAGTCAACGCGGCTCCCGTGACCGCCGTGCCCGAGATTCCCGCTGGCACCGAAAATCTCTGGCTGCACAGCACCGTGGAAGTCCCCCTCGAACGCTATGAAGGCGTGCGCTCGCGCATTCACGTGGCCGAGATCGCTGCCCTTCGGTCGTATGACACGCTCGTGGTGCTCGGCTCGTCCGCCTACGAGGGACGAGCAGTAGAAGGCGGACTTTCGCTGAAGCTCCACGTACAAGCCACCCTGCGCGGCGCCGGTCTGTGGAAAACGGTCCCCCTCGTAGGCGAGGAAGTCGCGGTGATCAGCGCACGAATCGGCTCCACCCCGGTTCCACTGACCAACCAAAACGGCTACCAGGTATGGGTCACCGACCAGGCCGGCGAAGTCGGCCTCGATCTGGAGCTTCTCGTACCCGCCCGAGGCCCCAAAGGGTCCCTGGAATACGACTTTTTGGTGCCGCGCACACCCGTGACCCAATTTGACTGCTCGTTTCCGGGCGAAGATCTCGAACCAAAGCTGCATCGCGCCGTTCGAGCCGACGTCACGTCCGGCGGAGGGAATACCCAGCTGTCGGCGTGGTTGGAGCCCACCAGCCGCATTCGAGTGGTGGGATTTAAGGATCTCGGTGAGGACGCCTCGCAGCCCGCGAAAGTCTATGCGGAAGGCCTACATCTATTGAGCCTCGACGAAAACAGCGCCGATCTTTTTACGGTGGTCCGATACAACATTCTGCAGTCGGGCACGCGGGAGTTCGACGTCCAGGTTCCCCCAGGATGGACCGTTGTTTCCGCTGACGGTGAGGGCGCGTTTCGGTACACCCTCGGCGAGGCTGGCCCGGAAGGCACGCTGTTGCACGGGGAAACCGCCTTCGCGATCCGCAACAACTACGAGATTTCCCTGCGGCTTTCGCGGGCCTTGGACGGTGGAAAAGCGTTCGATGTGGTCCCTCCCCACGCGGTGGGGGTCGAACGCGAATACGGTTGGCTCGCCGTCGAGGTCATCGGAAACCTAAAGTTAGAAGAGCAAAAACGAGAACAGCTGCTCGCGCTCGACGTCTCCCAATTGCCGGAAGAAATGGTGCGCAGCGCCGTCAGCCCGGTATTGATGGGGTACCGTTTCCATTCGTCCGGCGCACACGTCGAATTGACGGCGACCCGACTCCCCGAACGCGAACCCGCCGCGGGATCGGTCGATCAGGTGACCGCCACGACCGTGATCGCCAGCGAGGGCAAGGCGCTCACCGATCTGCAGATCACCCTTCGAAACCGACTTCGCCACAGTCTGCGGCTCCGCCTGCCCGAGGGCATGGTACTCCGCTCCAGCCTACTCGATGGCGAGGCGATCAAACCTTCGATCGCCGAAGATGGCGCGGTCCTCTTGCCGCTCAAGCGCTCGGCGGGAACCGATCAACTGCAGGCGTTTACGCTACAATTGGTTCTCGAAAGCGATGTTTCGAATTTCGGCTGGCTCGGCTGGACCGGACTCTCCCTTCCCGAGATCGAATTGCCGGTCTCTTCCCTTGCCTGGAATGTATCGGTTCCGGCCGCCAATGTGTACACTCGGCTGTGGGGCGATGTAGAACCTCAGAGTTGGTATGGGGCCGCTTCGTGGTACACCGCGCCGCGAACCGAACCCATGACCGGTCACAACGGCGATTTTGGGGGAGAAGTAACGGGCGAATCCGGGGCTCTGCCCGTACGGATCCGACTGCCCGAGGGCGGGACCACGCTGCGTCACGATCAATACTGGATTGGGGCCAATCATCCCGTCGAAATCCAATTTGGCTACCTCCGCGGCTGGCTGCGCGCGCCACTGCAGCTGTTGTGGATGCTCGGGCTGACGGTGGGTCTGTGGAGCGTGTCCGGTCGTTGGGGCGGACTCAGCGCCAGGAAGCGCCTTGGAAACGCTGCTATCCTCCTCTTAGCCACGGTCGTCCTCGGGTGGTTTTCGGGGGTCGCTGCCGTCCTGTTTGCGCTGGTCGTGGGTGGATGGGCCTCGCTGACGCGCTACGGCGGCCCTGGAGACGCGTGGGCGGCCTTGGTCGCTTGGTGGGGTGCTTCCTTGGAAGCACCCCCCTCACCCGGCTCCTGGCGCGCCGCATCCCTACCGGTCCGACTGGCGATGGCCATGGCGTCGTTGGGCATTGGTTTCTGGTTGTTCCTTGGCGTTCTCCGCGCGATTTATCTCCTTGGAACGCCACTCGCAGGCTAAAATCCAAGCCTCAACGAAAGATTTGCCGACGACCAGCGTGTTGGGCAATAATGAGACCGTCCAACTCACTCACGACCCTCACGTGAGGCCTACGTGCTCGAAAACGATAATCGGCCCGTCCATCGAAGGACCCGCTCCAAGGGTCCGCCCAGTTTTTCTACAGGCGCGGACATTGTCGCTCCTACCGACGATTTGTCCCCATCGGCACCGATCGCCGATGCGGTAGGAAACAGCCTCTGCCTGGGAGCCCTCGCCGGCTCCGAGCACGATGGCTTTCACCAGTTCGTCGCCGGGGAGATGGCCTTAGAGGCTGCTGGAATACAGACCGAATCGCCGCTGTCGTCCAACGCCGCGATGATGCGTGTGCTCCGAAAGGCTCAAGCCGGGGTCGACAGCGAGGCACTCGACCGCCATCTCGGCGGCGGCGGCCGCCCCCTGTCCCCGGAGCATCTCGCTCGATTCAACGCAGCGTTTGACCATGATTTTTCGCATGTCCGCATCCATAGCGATGGCAGTGCGCACCAGGCCGCGGAGGCGGTTTCCGCCCACGCCTTCGCCATCGGAAGCGACATCTATTTCGGTGGATCAGAGTTTTCTCCTGGAAGTCCCAGCGGCGACCGGCTGCTTGCGCACGAACTCACCCATGTGCAGCAATACGACGAAGGACGAGTGCCCACCTCCAGCGGCGAAACCACCGTTTCAAGCCCATCCGATCCGCTGGAGCGGGAGGCGTACGCCAACGAAGACGTGATCCTTGGCGAGCTCGCCGCGCAGAACCAAGCGGGTATGAGCCTTTCCGCCGATCAGCTTCAGGGGTATGCGGAGAGCACCCACGGCGAGTTCACACCCGCGATCGACGCGCGCTTTGCCTCGACGCACGGCGAATCATCGGCGATAGAACAAAACACGTCCGATACGGAAACCTCATCCACCCCAGCTTCCGCATCGTCCGAGGGAGAAATTCTGCGCGATGGTCCTCCGGCCCCCGCCGCGGAGAGCGCGGAAGCCGAAGCGCCTCAAACCTCCTTTGACGTGCAGGCCGCCGTCGATGCGGCGGTGGCCCCCTTGGCGGAAGTCCACGAATCGGCCCCCGAGACCGCTCCCCCAGAGGCGTCCGAGGCACCCGAAACGTCCTCGGAACCCGCCTCTACTGAGGCACCCACTACATCAGCAGCGGCGCCAGCAGCACCCACGACCACCGCGGGCGGCCTGGAGCTTGCTTCCCCCGAAGCCACCTACGAGGCCATCCAAACCGGCGCGGCGCCGACCGTCGCAGCCCCGAGCGCCAGCACCGCAAGTGAAGTCCCGCAAGTACAGGAGGCCTTCGCCGCCTATCTTGCCGTTGCTACCGCTCATACTGAAACGTTGAATACCGACGGCGCCGCCTACGTCGAAAGAGTCAACACCGCGATTACGAGCGCCGAGACTGAAATCAGCGTTCGCGCGACTCAAATGCGCGATGACCTCGATGCCCGCTTGCGGACCGTCGGGGAGTCCGTCGATACCAGTGTGGAAGCCGCGCGCACGGCCTTGGACGGGTTCCTGGCGACCCGGAAACAAGAGCTCGTTACCCAGCATGCGGCCGTGCTCACCGCACTGGATGCCGCAGCGGTCACGCATCGCGGCACGCTCGACACGGCGTACTCCACGCGCGCCAACTTGGCGGTCGAAGATGGGAGACGCCTTTCCGAAGATGTCGGTTCCGAAGCCACCAGACTCGCCGGAGAGGCCACCGCCTGCGGCGATCAACAGGCCACATACTGGGCAAATGAAGCCAACTGGGAAGGGGTTGACGAAGACTATTCCGCAAGCCTAGCAACCGACGTGGGTCGGTATGCCAAGAACACGGCGAAGAAGGTCGCAGACGAGATCACAAAGGCGGGCACCGACGCGAAAACGGCCATCCTCGCCGATGGTCAAGAGCTCGGTGAGGACCTCGACTCCAACGGCCGCGATCTCGTTGAGGCCTACGACGAAAAAGTCCAGGAGATCAAGGATACGTTCAACGACGATCTCGAAACCGCCAACACGCAACTGGACGACGCCAACACCAACGGAAAACAGGCATTGGGCGACCAGGGCGACCAGATCAAGGAAGATCTGGCCAAGGAAGGCGAGGGCCTTCACCAGCAGATCAATGATCTTGAGACGAGTCAAATGACCGCGCTGCAAACTGCCGGTACAACCGCTCATCAAGCGATCACGGATGCGCTGGAGTCGTCTGGCGCCGGATTGACCGACCAGATTGCCCAAGTACAGGCGATGGTCGACTCTGCGGACCCCACCCAGTGGCCCCTGGTGGTCCAAGCGCTCGAACAGCTCACCGCCGACCTCACCCTCGCCGCGGGGGACCACTCCGCCCTCCTGGAGTCCATCGTCAGCCAGCTCGAATCCTCGTTCGGGGAAACTGGCACGTCCGCGACGGGTCAAATGGACCAGAGTTGGTCGCAAATGGAACAAGGGCTCACCGCCCTGGAAACGACGATTAACACGCAGCTGCAACAGAGCGCCGCGGCCATCGACAGCAACCCTGAGACAGGATTCGCCAAAATCGTTTCGGGGAACGTGGAGGCATGGAACACCAAACGCACCGAAAACGAAGCGCTGCTGGAGAAATCCGCCACCGATGGTGAAGCGGAACTGGAGAGCGAGTACCAAGAAGGCAAGACCAACCTCGAAGAGAAAGCGACCGAAGCCAAGACAAAAATGGCCGAGCCCGTCACCGAGCTCAAACAAGAACTCCCAGAGGACTGTCACTTTAAGGCAGAAAGCCCAATCTTGGCCATGGGGACCGCCTTCCTGGGTGGCGTATGGGAAGCCGTCAAGGGCTTCCTGGTCTGCCTAGCCGTCGTCGTCGCGGTCATTGTGGTCATTGCTGCGATCATCCTCGTGTGCTGCGGCTGGGAAGTGCTGCTCGCCGTCGGCGCCGCGGTACTGGGCTTCATTGCGACCTGGGCGGCCGTCATCGAGGCGATTGGCGCCTTCCTTACAGTGGTCGGACTGATCATTGCGTTTATTTCGATGATGGCAGTCTTGTTGAACCCCGACTCCAGCCGCTGGGAGTGGTCCAGCGCCATCGGCGAATTCGCCGGTAATCTCCTCACCGAATGGCTTGAGGGCGTATTGGGCAATGCCACCAAGGTCGCTGAAGTCGCGGAAGCGGGCGACGCCGTCAGCGACACCTCGCGCGCGGTAAGTTCTGCGGCGGACGCGACCAACGCCGGGGACCTCGCCCAAGCAGGTCATTCCCTCGAACAGGCTTCCGAGGCCGCTGGTGCGGTGCCGGAGATCGCCGAAGTCGCAGCACCCGCGGCGGATGCCGCGCAGGCGGCGGAACAAGCCGCCGAAGCAGCCACTGAGGCCCAACATGCGGCCGAGGCGGTCGACGCCGTCGGCGACGTCGGGCACGCTACGGAAGGCGCGGGCAGTGCCGCAGGGGCCGCCACCGCCGCCGCCGCCGGCGACGCCACCCATGCTGCCGAGAACGTTGGCGAGGCAACTCAATCGGCAAATGCGGTCGGCGACGCCACCCACACCGCCGAGAACGTCGGAGAAACAGCCCAAAGCACGGAAGCTGCTGCTCAAGCCTCACACTCGGCCGACGCGGCCGCCGAGGCAACGCAGGCAGCCGACGCCGCCGCCACGGCCACCAAATCCTGGGACGACCCTTCGATGTCGGCGAGTGAAGCCTGGGCGATTTACAAGGTGGAAGCCCCCAATGGTTCCATGACCTGGAATCAATTCCAGGCCAAGTACGCCACCGGATTACGCTTCAATCCGGCGAACAACCGCTGGATGCGCCCCACTGCACAGGCCGCCGAAGCCGTAGCGGATACCACCCACGCGGCGGATGCCACAGCGGATGCTACACAGGCCGCCGATGCGGCGGCGGACACGACTCACGCGGCGGAGTCCACCGCACAAGCGGCTTCCACCACGCCCACCACTTCACCCGAAGCACCCACCACTTCACCCGAAGCACCCGCCACTTCACCCGAAGCACCCACCACTTCACCCGAAGCACCCACCACTTCACCCGAAGCACCCGCCACTTCACCCGAAGCACCCACCACTTCACCCGACGCCCCCGCCACTTCACCCGAAGCACCCGCCACTTCACCCGACGCCCCCACCACGAGGCCCTACACCTACGAGGGCGAAGACAAATTCGAAGGCGCGTGGGCCGTGTTTTGGGCATCGTGGAACGTCATCGAGGGTCTGGCGGTCACTTTCTGGCAGGGCGCAAACGGTGGTAAATCCCCGTGGCACATTCCCGAGGACCCCTGGGGAATTGTCGAATGGACCGGACTCAACGACGAAGCCGGCGGCGCCCAAGGCCTCGTCCGGGACGGTGAGGAACACCTCAACAACGTCGACCGCACCCTCAGTGGCGAAGGCAACTGGACCACGGAATGACGCGCACATTGGTCAAAGGGGATTCGCCCCGCGACGCGCAGCGATTTACGGTTTCGGCGCGCCGCCCAGCCATTCTGTCAAACGGGTCGTAAGCTCTTTCGCCGCCGCAAGTTCGTCGCCGGTGGAGCCGGGATGCCCAAACCGTTGCAAAACCGCTCGAAGTTCCGCAGCAGCGGCCGGCTGGCCAGTACTCGCGCGAGCGATTTTCTGAAGCTCCAAACCAAGTTGTTGCGCCCCTTGAGGATCCGAGAGCAACTTTTGCGCATCAATGCCGAAACGGGCCATCCACTGCTTCGTTTCCTCGCTTTCCACGGCACGTTGCATCCAAGCGGTGAGGCTCTCCAGCTGTCCCTTCATCCGCTCCAACTGGGCCCGGCGCGCGGCTTGCTCCGATTCGACCGCGGGCCGATTGGCTTCGAACCACTTCCGGGCCTGACGCACCGTGACTTCAAAGGGCGCGGCCTCAGACTCATCGACGGATACGAAATGAACGGCGTTGTCCTGCAGCTTCAAGGCCCCCGGCGCTAGGACCTTCCCTTCGGGGATCAAGAAATATCGCTGGGGCAGGGTTGCCGTGACCCAAATCCGTAACTTGTCCTCGGCCATGGTGTTCTCCGGTGTGGGCATCACAGTAGCACGGCGCCCCATAACCCCAATCCTCCCAGAACTAACCCCCACGCACTGATACGTTGCTTCGTACTAAAACGGCTACCCCGGCCTGGATCTCGCCCGATTCTGTCAACACACAGTCCGGTACAAATCCAAAGACCACCAGCAACGCCAAAAATCAGGTCCCGCTGAAGCGGGTCGGATGCGCCGCATTGGGCGGCGATCGTCGACAGACCAACCGATACCGGAAAGGCTCCCAACAGACCGCCCAAAAATAGCAGTGACCCGGAACCTCGCGCCAACATCGCCTCAGCGCGAGTCTACCATGTTCAACGCTCTATAGTGCTGCCACCCAAGGGCCAAGAAAACGACAACGGCGTGGCGGCCGTTGAGGACCGCAACTGCCCCCGACGAAAACCATTATTCGCAAGGTCCAGGCAGCTCCTCCGGACCGCGCTGATCGCACCACCACGATTCCGGCTGGGAATATTCGCCCGCGTAGGGATCGAAAGTGTTTCCTTCCGGATCTTCCAACTCAAAGTGCACATGGGGGCCCGTGCTGTAGCCGCTAGAGCCAACCAAACCCAGCGGATCGCCCGTTTCGACGAGGTCACCTTCCGCAACCACAATCGAGTCCTTCATGAAGTGGAGGTACAGGGTGCGGTACCCTCCCTCGTGTTCTACGACCACCTTGTTGGCCTTCATCTCGTGGCCGTCACAATTTGGCTCAAACGTCGATAGGTCGAGATGGCACCGGTCGTAATTTCCGTCAACTACCTTTACTACGTCGCCCGGCGCCCCGGCGATCACGGTGGCGCTACCATTGTCCATGGCCTCAAAACCGCCGAGAAGGTCGAAGTCCACCCCGTCGTGCCCGTCGTAACACCAGGGGAAACCTCTCCCATCGTACGCTAGGCAGTTCGCAGATGCGATCCCGTCGTCCTGTTCCACCGGATCGTGGTCCACCCCCATCACCGGGGTCGTCATTCGATCGCGTTCGAGCACCGGAAACGGAAATTGCAACGGCGTTTGCGAACCGACGAGATCTGAGTCGACGAGTGCCGAATCCTCCACCGAATCGGCAGAACATGCACTGCAAACCAACCCGAGGAGACCGAAGCGAATGTTTGGCATGCCGCGAATTTGCCCCGCCGCGAACCCTTTCGCTGTACCAAGATGCCCCAAGCGAGAACGCCGCTACCGCTCCCCTTTCAGCAGGTCGCTCAACGTCTTCACCGGCAAGAACAGCTCCCGCGGAATCTCCACGAACACGGAATTCCAATGCGCCATGCCGCCATTCCACAAGCCGGGGTGCTCCAATACCCGAATGGTGCCGCCGCCGTGGGGTTTGTCGGAAATGAGCACCCGCTCCGCGTCGGCGTACCGCACCAAATCCCAAGGACGTCCAAGATAGTCCTTAAGGCCGACGACCATGTCCACCGGATTGAAGTGGGTGGCGGACTCCCAGATCACGCGTTGTTCGACATCGTCGAGATCGATTTCCGCCTGCTCCACAATTTGAGGGCCGCGCTGGCCTTCCACAAAAAATGGCCCCCCTCCAGGCTGCCCATCGTTTTTGACCATGCCGCAAATCCGAATCGGGCGCTGCAAACGCTCCAACACCCCTTCACGCAAATCCGACGTGTCTCGCAAGGAGTCGTGGAAGCGTTCCATCAGGAACCGTTGCGCATCTTCCAGCGCCCCCGGAACGTCCTTCTCCACCTTGCGGATCAACGAATGAACCCGATCCTGAAGCGCCAACAATAAACCTGACAGCATCGAGCGCCACAATACGCCTCGCGCACGCGTCAGGTCGGTGCCGACATTGTCGATGTTGCGGACGAACACGATGTCCCCGCCCACCCGAGAGAGATTTTCCAGCAGCGCCCCGTGGCCGCCCGGCCGAAATAGAATCTGCTGATTCTCCCAAACCAATCGACCATTTTCATCAAGCGCAACCGTGTCCGTCGCGGGATCTTGGACCGAAAAAGTCGTCTTGAACCGCACCTTGAAGTGCGCCTCGTACTTGGTGCGCGCCTCGGCTAAAGCACGCTCAAAATCACGCAAATGCTCAACGGAGACGGTGAAGTGTTGGCGCACTGCCCCGGAGGCATCCGCCAACAGCCTGGCCCCGTCGATCAAATGCTCCTCAAAAGGGGTCCTAGTGCCTCCAGGATACCGATGAAAAGGCACCAGTGCCTTGGGAATATCGTTGTACGTGGACAACAACACGTCCGCGATTTCCTGCGGGGATTCACCCGCCTCCAAATCATCCGCCGCCGCCAACGAACGCCAGTCGGAAATCACCGCCAATGCCGGCCGCAATCGGGGATTTTGGAGGGCAGCGATCTTCAACGCGCGTAGGTCGGGCTGATCGACCTGCTCCAGGCCCGCCAACAGCCGACTCGCCGCTCCCGACGCAGGAATGAAAGCCGTGACTCGACCGGCAATCGCGGCTTGAAGGTGGCGCTCATCCAAGGCGACCGTCGGCTCCAGCGACTCGATACCGTCGCCAAGCGCACATGCCCGCAGCAAGCGCACTTTGGCGAGCCCGCGGTTCATACGGTCGACTTGATCTTGAACGCGCACAGCGTCCCGCTTGGCGAGACGCAAGTACCTTCGTTCGTCCGGAGAGAGAGGCATCCGACCGACTAACGAGGTCGGTTCAGGGACGCGACCCCCAGACCTTCCGGCCCGAGCTTTCTTGAATACCCTACTTCAAGCTCTGCTCCTGGGCGTTGAGGCCTAGGAGCGACGCGAGGACCGGAGCGAATAGGGCTCCAGCCCATGAGTGAGGACCGCAGCGAGCGACAACGGCATCGACGCCCAGGAGCAGCGCTTACGAGCGGCGACGGCGGAGAGCCATAGCCCCCAGACCCACGGTCCACAGACCACCGGCCATACCGCTCGCACCCGTCATATCGCAACCCCATCCACCACCTTGGTAGGCTCCGAGGGTCAAGCCCGATTGGAAGTCGGGAGCGTCATCGGAGGGATCCAGGGGATCGGTGCCGAGTTCGTTCACTTCCGTGCCGTCGGGAACCCCGCCGTTGTCGGTGTCGGGATTGTTCGGATTCGTACCGAGCTCTTCGACTTCTTCGCCGTCGGTCAGGCCGTCGTCGTCGGAGTCGGAGTCGAGCGGATTCGTGTCGTAGACATTGACTTCTTCGCCATCGGACAAGCCGTCGTCGTCCGTATCCACATCGTGCGGATCCGTGCCGAGCTCAGCTTCTTCGTCGTTGGTGAGGCCGTCGTTGTCCCAGTCGGTGTCGTCCGCCGGGAAGTCGTCGCTTCCATCCAGCGGATCGGTACCGTTGTCGACTTCGTTGCCGTCGCTCACGCCGCCATTGTCCGAATCTGGATCGAATGGATCCGTGCCGAACTCGTCAACCTCTTGACCATCTGTCAGGCCGTCATCGTCGGTGTCCGCATCCAGAGGATCCGTTCCAACGTCGAGAACTTCCTCGCCGTCCGTCAGACCGTCGTCGTCCGTATCCGCGTCCACAGGGCTGGTGCCGTAGTCGTGCACCTCTTCGCCGTCGGTCAGACCGTCGTCGTCAGAATCGGTATCCAAAGGATCGGAGCCCCAAACGTCCTCGTCGGCATCCACCAGGCCGTCGCCATCGGTGTCGGTCTGAACGTCGTCCTCTCCGAAGAGCGGATCCGTGCCATCAACCAACACTTCCGAGCCGTCGCCCACGCCGCCGTCGTCGGTATCAAAGTCGAGCGGATTCGTGCCGTAGACATCGACTTCCTTGCCGTCGGTCAAGCCGTCGTTGTCGGTGTCCGCGTCCAAAGGATCCGTTCCGGTCTGGAAAACTTCCTCGCCATCGGTCAGGCCGTCGTTGTCGCTGTCCGTATCGTGCGGATCCGTTCCAAACTTACCTTCTTCCTTGTCGGAGAGGCCATCACCGTCACTGTCCGGCTGCACATCGTCGGCGCCATTGAGTGGATCCGTGCCATCGAGGTACACTTCCACGCCGTCGCCAACCCCACCGTCGTCGGTGTCCGCATCGTTCGGGTTGGTGCCGTATTGGTCAACCTCTTTACCATCGGTCAACCCGTCGTCGTCGCTGTCCGCATCGTTCGGATCGGTGTTGTACGTCAACACTTCTTCGCCGTCGTTTAACCCGTCGTTGTCGCTGTCCGCGTCGTTCGGATCCGTGTTCCAGGTGTCGACTTCCGAACCATCGGTCAGACCGTCGCCGTCGGTGTCCGCATTGTTCGGATCCGTGTTCGTCTGATCAACCTCTTCGAAGTCGGACAAATCGTCGTTGTCGCTGTCCGCGTCGTTCGGATCGGTGTCGGTATCGTAAACCTCTTGACCATCGGTCAAGCCGTCGTCATCGGAGTCCGAATCGGTCGGATCGGTTTCCCACACGTTGACTTCGTCGCCATCGCTGACGCCATCCTCATCCGAATCGGAGTCATTGGGGTCGGTGTCGTGATCATTGACTTCGGGGCCGTCTTCCAGGCCGTCGTCGTCGGAATCGGAATCGGTCGGATCGGTGTCCGTGTCGTTGACTTCTTCGCCATCGCCTAGGCCATCGTCGTCCGAGTCGGAATCGTGGTCGTCCGTGCCTAAATCGTCTTCGTCTTCGTCCGATACGCCGTCGCCATCGCTGTCCAATCCCTCGTCCGACTCGCCATCACAATCGTTGTCTTGGTCGTCGTCCAGCTCGGAAGCACCGGGGTAAACAGTGAAATCGCTATCGTCGCAATCATCGGCATTGTTTGAGCTTGCTACAGGCGCATCGCAGTCCTGAACGCTGTGCGCCGCATCGCCGTAAGCGTCGCCGTCATTGTCCGCATAGTAGGTGATCATATCCACAGCGTTTTCGTCGACCTGGCCGTCGCAATCCTGGTCGACGTGGTCGCACGTTTCCTCGGCGTTCGGGTAGACACCGGCATCGCTGTCATCGCAATCATCGGCGTTGGTCGTGGTTCCTTCTGGAGCCTCGCACGCCTCTACCGAATTGGCCGAATCGCCAAAGGCGTCGCCGTCGGCATCCACATAGTAAGTGTTCAGGTCGGAAGCGTCTTCGTCGACTTCGCCGTCGCAATCTTGGTCGACGCCGTCGCAGACTTCCACGGCATCGGGGTGAACGCCCGCATTCGAATCGTCGCAATCCTGAGCGTTGGTGACATAACCATCGACTGGATCGCTCGAAAGCAGGGTATCGCCGTTGGCATCGCCAAATCCGTCGCCATCCGCATCGGGGTAGTAATCCTCGGCGGTACCACCCGCCTCACAGATCGAGGCATAAGTCGTGGAACATGGCTCATCGTTCCAGGTGTAGTCCGACCAACGGTTCAACTGGCCGCAGTCTTCGTTGTGGTTGAGATCGTTCGGCTCGGTGGGGTGCCAGTTCGTGTACGAAACTTGGCTTCCGTCCAACCAGGTCCACTCCGCCTCCACATCGCGATCGTTGAAACCGATCCACCACTTCGAAGTCGAGTAGGTATAAGCCATATCGTCCACCCAAGTATTCTCTTCTTGGCTGGAAAGGGTCGTGAGGGTGTAGCCGTAGTCTTCACAGTAATCTGCGGCGTCGTCCCACGACATTTTATGGGTCACGAACATGTAGGCGTGGTCGCCGTAGTGCTGCACGTCGTACGCGCAGGCGTCGCCGTCGTCGATCAGCCCATTTTCGTCGTCGTCGAAACCATTGCAAGGCTCGGTCGCGGAGTTGGTGGCCTCGGCGGCTCCTGCATCATCATCGTGGTGTCCGCCGTGAAAACCCGTCGCGGAAGCCAGAGGTACGAACAAGGAGAGCAAAAACATGGGGGCTCCAAAAAGCGTGACCAAAGTGCCCTAGCGGGCCGGCAGCCGCAACAACTTTGTGAGGAAAACGCCAACCTCACGCTCCCTCGCAGAATGATCGCCCGTGTCAAACGATCGCAAGGTGCCAGTTTGGCGGCCACGCGCTAAGGGGTGCGCCTCAAGGAGTGATCATGCTCGTTTCGTTGTTGCTCAGCGCTGCATTTGCCCAGGAAGTAGCCCAACCTGTGCTCGACTCGCAGCTGTACCACCAACCCGTCGACAGCACCCACACACTCTGGACCACCGACGCGGGCTTCAC
>SYKL01000336.1 GCA_005797785.1 Pseudomonadota bacterium
ACGCCGCGCGGATCGCCTCGGATTGTCCTTGCCAATTGGGCGCCATGGGGCCGTCGCCGCGGCCGTCATTGTTGGTCGCCACTCCGTGAATGACCGCGTAGATCCGGTCGCCATCGCGAATGGCGTCGTCGAGGCGCTTCAGCAGCACCGCGCCGGCACCGTCTCCCTGGATAAATCCGTCCGCACGGGCATCAAAGGGTCGACAAACGCCGCTTCTGGACATGGCGCCGATTTTCCCGAAGGCGACATAGTGTTCAGGCGTCAAACAGAGGTACACGCCGCCGGCGATGGCGGCGTCGATGGTTCCGCTTTGAAGCTGGTGAACTGCGGTGTTCACTGCCACAAGGGAGGACGCACAAGCGGCGTCCAAGGTGTAGGCGGGTCCGTGAAGATCGAGCTCCTGCGCGACGATCGCAGCCGTCATGTTGGTGAGCACACCCGAGGCGCTGTAGGGCCGTGCGGGGACGATTCGCTCGATCGATCGCAGGACTGCCGCTGGATCCTCGACGCTTCCGAAGCGGCCGCTCGCCAAGCTCTGCGCGTTGACCCGTGCTCCGACGATCGACCGGAACTCATTTGCCGTATTGCCGATGAAAACGCCGGTTTGGCGAGGGAGCTGCGCGGGAGTAAGTCCGGCGTCTTCGATCGCTTGTGTCGAAGCTTCCAGCGCAAATCGGTGCTGGGGATCCATGACCTCGAGGCGACGCGGAGGAATGCCGAACGCCAACCCGGGGAAACTGTAGATGTCGTCGATGAATGCGCCAACCGCGGTGGTGATCTTATCGGTCGATCGAGGGTTCTTGTCGAAGAAGATGTCGACGTCGAAGCGGTCCGCCGGGACGCGCGTGAAGGCATTTCGGCCTTCCACGGTCAGATCCCAGTAGGAGGAGAGATCGTTGGCGCCGCCAAACCGGCAGCCCATTCCCACGATGGCGATGGCACTCATGTTCGGCTCCCGCGATGTATGGCGTTCGAACTACTGAACGACGCCGCCGGCGCCCACGACGACTTTGGAGAGGTCGCGCAGGCTTTGGACGCGTTGGAGCTCGTCTTCGGGAAGGATGATGCCCAGGCGGTCCTCCACGCCGGTCACCATTTCCATCACTTCGATCGAGCCGAGGCCCAACGCGTCGATGCGAGTGTCCAGCTCGATTTTTGCAAAGTCGGCCTTGCGCGCCGGAGCGACCTCAAACAGGGATTCGCGAACCAAACCGAGGAATGCAGCGTCAGACATGATGTTCTCCTGTTGAACGAAAATCAGAGTTGAATAGCCGCTTTGGCGCGGCTCCAGACCGAACGGGCCACGTGTTTGGCGAGGGTGAGCGTATTGGCCGCCGTCCCAGGCAAACGCGAACCCTCAGAACCAAGGTCTCCCGTCAAGTATTGCTGGCGCGTTTTGCGGCGCTGCAGCTTGCCGGAGGAGGTCTTTGGCAGTTGTCCTGGTTCGAGACAGACCACTTCGGCGACCGTCAGACCGAGTTCCTTTTGAACGGCCAACTTGACGGCTGCCTCGAGAGCTTTGGTCTCTTGCTCCTTGGTTTCCAGCGCGACCACCAGCTCTTCGCTGTGCGCCCCCGGCCGAGAGAAGGCGACGACGTTGCCTTTTCTAACGCCTTCCACCGTCGCTGCCCATTCGACCGCTTGAGGGTGAATGTTTCGGCCATTCAGGATGATCAGATCCTTCAGCCGGCCGGTGACATAGATTTCACCATCGCGCAGGTACCCGAGATCCCCTGTACGAAGCCAGCCTTCCGTGATGCAAGCGGAGGTGGCCGCGGGGTTGTCCCAATATCCAGGGGTGACCGAAGGACCGAAAAGGCAGATTTCGCCTTCCATCCCCTCGGGGAGCGTCGAGCCGTCCTCGGCGCGAATCTTGAATTGATGGCCTGCAAATACGGCGCCGCAGGAGACGTGCTCGAAGGTGGGCTCGCCTTCGGAGGGTTCGACGACCACGCCGTTCTGCTGGAATTGTTCGGAATCCACCGTATTCATCACCGGTGCCGTGTACATGGCCTTGAAGGCCATGGCGAGGGTGGCCTCGGCCATTCCATAGGCGGGGAGGAAACTTTCCGGTTTGACTCCGCATTCCGCGAAGGTCGCGAGGAATTCACGTACCGTGCCCGGATGGATGGGTTCTGCGCCGCATCCGAACACCGTCATGCGAGAAAGATCCCATCGTTTCTTGTCTTCGGGCTTGGCTCTTTTGGTGATCAGAGCGTAAGCAAAATTTGGCCCAAAGGTCATGTTGGCTTTGTGGTTGTGCAAAGCGTCGAACCAAACGGTGGGCCGCTTGATGAACCGAAGCGTGGGAATAAAAACGGTGGGAACGGCGGTGAGCACCGGCGTCAGCACAAAGCCGATCAAGCCCATGTCGTGGTACAGCGGGAGCCAAGAAACCGCTTTGTCTCCACGCTCAGGGACGATGTCCATCCGCTCTCGGATCGCCATGCAATTCGCGGTCAGGTTGCCGTGGGTCACCATCACGCCCTTGGGATCGGCCGTCGAACCTGATGTATACTGCAGAAACGCTAAGTCCTGCGGGAGAATGGTCGGGTACCGAGGGGACCCCTCCGCCTTGGCGACATCTTCCGCTTTGATCACCTTTTCTAGGCCGTGGGCCCGCCCAACGAGGCCCCAGAGAATGTTCTGCAACGACTCGGAAGCGACGATCACTCTCGCTTTACACGATCCAAGAATGGTCGCCGTTCGGTCGGCGTACGAATCCAGGCTTCCAAACGACAACGGCGGGTACAGGGGTACGGGGAGTACCCCGATGCGAAGCGCCGCCAGGAAGGTGAGCACGAAGTCGCGCGGTTCTACCACGACAACGCCCATGCGGTCGCCCTTTTGAAGCCCGAGGGCCTGAAGCCCGAATGCGCGTTTTGCGGTTTCTCGCTCGATTTCCGCGAAGGAACAAGCGGTCTCGATGCCGTTCATGTCCTGGAACACGAAGGTACGCTCCGGAAAGTCCTCGGCATTTCGGGCGATGGCTTCGGCGACGGTCTGGTAGTTGGTCAAGGAAACTCCAGCGTTGGTCCTGCATTCTGACAGGGCGAATTCGAATACATGCCTGCAGTTTGGCGGCTGCAATGTAGACCTGCTGCGGCAATTCGGCAACTATTTGGCGCTAATTAACGGCATTTACTGTGGCAAACCAAACTGACCGGTCAGTCTTTTTGCATGTAAACTGACCCGCTGGTCGGAATAACTGTGCAATTCATTTTCGGTGGCCGTCAAGGACGGCGGGAGATTGCATGATCGTTTTCCCGGGGCGTTGGCACCGTCCTGTGTGGAGGGGCAATGCACGCACGCCTGTGTGGGTTGATCGTCGGATTGACCGGATGTTTGGTGGACGTCCACGGTCCACTCGGAGCCTTTGAGGGTGACTATGTGGCGGAAGAGGTGAGCTGCCCCGCCGAACCCCCGGCAAACGCCCGGGCGGAACTGTCCATCGATGTACAGGACGGAGATATTGCGTTTTACTTTAGTGGTGTCGAATTCGAAGCGACCACCGGGTGTGTGGTGGTCGACGGCAAATTGGTGTGCGGCCTCCACGACGAATGGGAGTGCTCTCAGACGGAAGTAGGCCTAGATTGCGAGCATTTTGAAGGGGATCAGTGTGTTTGGCACTTCGAACGGTGGTAAGCCGATCAGAGTAGGGGACGCACCTTTTCCATAAACGCGCGCATGTTCTGAATGACCCGCGCATTGTCATGGTTGAAGAAGTCAAACCAGAG
>SYKL01000337.1 GCA_005797785.1 Pseudomonadota bacterium
CGATGGTGCCGTCGGGAAGCACCGCATAGGTCACCGGAATCATGTCGGGCCAATTCGGTGCGGCGGTGATCAGCACCCGCGCGGGATCGGGATCGTCGATCTGCCAGTGTTGAAGCGCTTTGAGGTCGTGCTTCTTGATGAACGGCTCGACCTTGGACTTTCGGAGGGAGGGGACGTCGACATTCACCAGGACCACCTCGACTTCGGGGTGCGCCGCGGCAAACTTTTTCAAGGTGGGAAGCTCATGAACGCACGGTCCACACCAAGTGGCCCAAAAGTTGTAGACGCGCGGTTTCTCTCCGGGCGCGGTCAGCCGATTGCGAAGAACATCGGCTTTGACGAGGGTGATCTCTCCTTCCACCGCAGGGGCCTCCTCGGTGGTGCCGGCGGCTGAGTCGGCGGGGGTGGTGCAGGCCACCAGAGCAACGAAAAGCGAGCTATCCAGTCGGAACATTCGCGCGCTCCTTGTGAAGGGAGAGAGTGCGGTGCAATACCGCGAGATCCGTGATCGGATAACCCGGGAGCGCCCCAGCGCCGCACAAGGCGCCACCGAGGCCGGTCGCCAGATCGCCCGCGACGATCAACACGCCGATCGCCGGAAATTGTCCCTTGCCGAGCGTCACACCATCGATCAGAGCCCGAAAAGGGCCTTTTCCCAGTATCACTTCCGAGACTGCGGGTGCAAAAATGGCGCGCGCGATCAACCACAGGAGCAACCCCAACAGGGCAGCCACTGCGATCACCAAACCCGCGAGAACCTGAAGTTGGTGGCGGAACAACCACGTGATCATCAGCGCTGTGGGGACGAAGACGGCGGCGGCGACGGCGGTGGCTGCGGTGCCTCGCACGGTGTCGACCAACCATAGGGAAATCCAGGAGTTCCAACGAATCTGTGGCTGTTCTTCGAGGGCTCGCGCGCCCGCCCGCAGCATCGACAGCCGCAGGCTGGTGCGCACCACACTGCGGAGCGCGAGCCAAATGGCGATGGCGGCCGCAAAAGCGGGGGTCGCCGTGGGCAGGGGAGCGATCGTCGTCACCGCGACGTCGATCAACAGCAGTGCGGCCGCGGGAAGTAAAACTCCCACGGGATCTTTGGTTAGGGCGCCCCACGCGCCGCTCAGATCCCGATGCGGACCACCCAATCGCCCCTCCATCGGCTATGTACCTCGGGGAGGACCGATGTGGTGGCTGATGTTGTTTGCCTGCCCGCGTCGGGGAGAGCTGGATGCGGCCGCGGAGGTCGAAGCGCTCCTGAAAAATAGCGATCAAGCTTGGGAAAACCGAGGGTCGGACGGATTTGATCCCGTGGTTTCGGCGCTGGATGCGGCCTTTGCGCGGCAGCCGCGTGAACCCGGCGTGTTGTGGCGGTTGGCGCGGCTTCGGGTAGGTCAGGCGTTTGCAGCGGAAGATCGACGAGAAGCACTGAGCGCCTTCGCCGATGCCCGGGGGCACGCGATCGCTTGTCTCAGTGTCGAACCGGCTATGCTTCAGAGGGATCTCGCGACCTTTTCGGAGGCCGTTACCGGGCTGCCGCCGGCGGAGCAGCCGTGCCTTTCCTGGGCCGCTTTGGCGTGGGCGCAATGGAGCATTGCTCTCGGTCCAGAGGCGACACGCTTGGATGTACCCAGGATTGAAGCTCTGAATGAAGCTGCCGGCGATGCGGATGGCCGCACCGATTGGACGCGCGCATTGCTCGCTTCGGTATCCGATCCCCCCGACTATGGGGCGGCGGGAAAGTACTTTGTTGCGGCCGTAAGCGCGGATCCGACCGATCTTTCGCGGCGTGCGGACCTGATCGCCTATTATGCCCTCCCGGCAAACGAAAGGGAGGTTGCCGCACAACAACTGCTCTTCTTGGACGACAAGCGCGCGGTCACTCCGGAGGATCGCGCGGCTGTTCAGCGGGGCAAGCGTTTGCGGTAGACGAGGGTACATCCAGGCGAGTCGCCGCTGGACGGGCCGATAAACAAAAAAGCCGGCCTAGGGCCGGCTTTTTATCCGCTACTGCAGCTCAGCTGTACTGAGGGCGGTCCATGCCGACCGGCTTCTCTTGGCGAGGAGCGGGGCTGGATCCGGTGCGCTGCGCGCGGCGCGCGGCACGACGAAGCGCCTTACGGCGACGCTTTTCGGCCAAACGCTGCTTGAGCCGACGCTTCTCACCTGGCTTCAGGTAGAAGCTATTCTTCTTGATGTCCTTGCGGATCCCTTCACGCTCCACCTTTCGGCGGAAACGACGGAGGGCTTTTTCGAATGGCTCATTTTCGCGAACGGTGACCAGAATCAAGGGGGTTGCTCCTGAATGGGACGCTCTACCGCGACCGGTGGCGTTGAGGCGGGACAATGTATCGCAGATAAGGAAAGGGCGCCAGCGCGATCAGAACATCACGCCCGCAGTGGCGCCATAGTAGAACATGTTGTGTAGGCCGCCCTCGAACCGAAGCACGATTCGATTGGCGAAATTCATGCGCAGCGACAGATTGATGTCCACCATCGGCAACACGGGCGGGATGGCCACTTCCACGTCCGGCTCCTGGCCGTTGTAGTACTTCACATATGCGGATCCAACGGATTCATCCTGACCTTCTACCAGGTCGTCGGGCTTCCATTGGTCCAAGTGGCCGGTGACCACCATCAAGCCGAGTCCTGCGCCTGGGAGCAACGATAAACCGAAGATCCCCTTCGTGTTTTCGGTGCGCACCATGTGGATTTCGTAGGCAAAATCGGCGCCAAAGGTGACAAACCCAAAATTCTTGGTCGGCGCGAGATAGTGACCATCGTGGTAGTCGTTGCCGGTGGTTTCGCCGCTCGTATCGTCCTCATCGCGGTCGTCGAAATAGCCGTGGGTCATCGTCGAATCGAAATAATCGAAGTAGAAGATGCCGTTGGTGTTTTTGCTTTTTATCGTGTACTCGAGACCTAGCGTATACCCCTTAATATCGGGGCGCGGGTCCTCGACCGGCCAGTCCACGCCGTCTTCCTCGGCGTCCGCTTTGTCGGTGTACCAAATGTCCAAAATCGACTTTGGGGCGCCCATCATCCGGCCACGAAAGCTGATCTCATGGCGCAGGGGAGGCTTTTCGGCTTTCTCCGTGGCGACTTCGGGCGCAGCCCAAGCATCGGCGAAGAAAATGGACGCTGCAAGCAACAAAGGGGTCATAGGCGCCCTCACATCGGGCGAACCAGTTAGCGCATTGTAGGGCGGCTCGCCACTGGCGTTAGAAGGGGGCTCCGAGGGGTCGCCCTGGCGGGCAAACCAGTGTAAGACGGCGATCATGAATGGCGTCGAAAACGACCTCACCCAAGGCATTCGCACCTGGCTCCTCATGGGCGAGGCACGAATTCTGTTGGACCGATCGGTCGAACAGCTCGTCGCCTGGGGTAAATCGCGCTGTGGTCCCCCCGCGTTCAACTTTTCCAGCTACCACGGAGCGGACGCCGGTTGCGTCGCTGCTTTGGCGACTGCGCGGACGTTGCCGATGATGGCCGATCTTCGGGTGGTGGTCGTCAAGGACATCGAGCAGGCCGACGACGCGTTCTGGGCGGCATTGTTCGCTTACATCGAGGAACCTTCGCCGAGCACATTGTTGATCGCATCGGGCGCGTCCTACCCCAAAGTCAAGAAAGGGGGCAGCAATTG
This sequence comes from Pseudomonadota bacterium, assembly GCA_005797785.1. Classification (GTDB taxonomy): domain Bacteria; phylum Myxococcota_A; class UBA796; order UBA796; genus SYKL01. Next base: position 3,638 of record SYKL01000337.1, read on the forward strand.
GTCGGCGCGGTTTTCGGCGCTGCTGAAAAAGGTGGAAACCGTGCGGAAGGTGGACGTTGGCCTGGTGCCGCCGGCCACGTTTGCGCGCCAACAAGCAGCTCTTTTGGGTAAAGACCTGGGTCAGTTGGAAGCGCAGCTGTTGGTGGAACTGGTCGGACAGGACCTGGGTCGGATTGCGATGGAGGTGGAGAAGATCGCCTTGTATGCGGGTGATGCTAAGGTCTTAGGGGCCGAAGCGCTGAACGCCGCATGCTCCGTGCTGGCCGAAGCGGATCGTTGGGATTTGACCACAGGAATTGCGGCCCGGGACGCGCGGCTGGCGTTGGCGGCGTTGTATCGGTTGTTGGAGGAAGGGGAGGCGCCGCATGCCTTGCTCGCGCAGGTGATGTGGCAGCTTCGAATTGTACTTCAGGTGTCAGAGCTGGTGGTGCAGGGTCGATCCGATGGGGACATTCGCGGCGCGCTCGCAGGGACCGGCGTTCGGAGCGAAATTGTGCCTCGCATTCGAGCCGGTCTCGGAGAAAAACCAGCGGGTTCGGCTGCGACCCTCGAGAAGGTTGCACGTGCAAACCGGGCGATGAACCGCCATCGGGCGGGGGATCGGCATGTTTTCGAAGCGCTGGTGCTCGATCTCTGCCAGTGATGGTCAAGCACTTTACTAAATGGTCAGGGCGCGACCGGCTCGCAACGGTCAAAACCGGCCGTGCACTTCAGCGTCAGATCCGCCTGTAAGTTTATCTTTCCGGCTGCCACGGGTGCGCCGCCGCCAAAGGTGGCCATCACCGTGTATTCCCCTGCGGGGATCGAGCCGGCGGAGAAAGTTCGAGTGCCGTTCACCAACTCGACTTTTTCGGCGTCACCGGTGACTTTGAGCCGAAATTTCTTGGGTTTGGGTTCGGGGGCGACCGCCGGACCGGTATCCGCGACCGCCGCGGTATCTTCGACGGGATCTGCGGTATCCGGCGGTGTCGGCGGATGAAACACGGGAGGGTCGACGATCACGGGCGGTGGTGGATCGGGGATCACCACCACGTGCTCCGTTGGTGGCTTCAAAAGAAGGGCGAGAAGGCTCATACCGACGAGCACCATCAGAAGTGCGCCCGCCAGCACCGCCATTCCGAAGGCGAACCATTGAAGGAAGGAGCTAGACTTCTTGTCCCGGGACCGGGTTTTTGTGGGCACAGGGGTGCGCGGGCGCGCCATGGTGCCGGACTCGACCGGTCGGGGAATGGTGCCGGTTTCCAGAAGGGTAGCTCCTACCCAGGGATCACCGTCATCCTGCGGGGTGACCCTCAGCGGTGGAACCGCCTCCCGCGCCCAGTCGGACAACCAAGAATCCCGCGCGATCCGCTGGAGTTCTCGCACGCGGCTGGCGGCCAATCGTGCGCTCGGACGATCGTCGGGGGAGTAGGCCAGCATCGAGGCGATCAGAGCTACGAGCTCCGGGACGCAGCCCTCAAAGGTGAGTCGCTCGACGGCGCCCGCGAGAAGTTCCGCGTGGGTAGCAGGGTTTGCGGACGTTCTCCCCAGACGTGTGCCGCAAAGGCATTCGTACAGCACGGACCCCACCGAATACACATCGGACCCTGGTGCATTGCGGAAATCGAGGCGTTCAGGGGCCATATAATCGAGGGTGCCGTAGCCAACGCTGGTGGTCTCGGCCTCGCGATCGGGCACATTGGCGGTGGCGGTGCCAAAGTCAAGCAGCTTTACTGTTCCGTCGGGGGTGAGCAGGATGTTGGACGGCTTAACGTCGCGATGAAGCAAGTTTAACGGCTGACCGTCGCGTCCGGGCTGTTCCCAGGCGGCAGCCAATGCTTGGAGCACCTCCGCGGCAATTTCGAGCGCGGGTCCCAGCGGAATGGGGCCGCGGTCCAAAAGCCTGCGCAGATCGGTGCCGTCGATCCATTCCATGACGATGGTCCACCGGCCGTCGAGTCGCACCAGGAGATCGACCTTGGCAACGGCACGATGGTGAACCTGCGCCAACAGCCGGGCTTCATCGCGAAGCCGCCGAGCGACATCGGGCGATTCTTGCTCAGTGGAATTGAGCACTTTGAGCGCGACCAGCTTCGAAAAACCTTGCTCACCGCGCATTTCTGCTTGGTAGACCTTGCCAAATCCACCGCGCCCAATCGCTCCAAGGACCTGGTACTTTCGGCCCTCTTCTACCAAGCGATCACCAAACCGATGCTGCCCAATCCGATCGCCACGCCCCCCAAAGCGCCTGCGGCAATGGTGGCCCCGTTAGCACGAGCCCGAAGCCCAGGCCGATCCTCGGGATTTGTAGATTGTTCAAAGTACCCATCGCGCTGGGTCCAGGCATATCCGTAGGCGCCGCCGGCCAGGAGTGCGGTCGCACCCGCTGCTGCAAAGATTGGGATGGAAGACTTCTTAAAAGGCTTCTTGACCTTGGTGTGAATCACCGGGGGGACGATGATGGTCTCTACCCGTGTCCAGTCTGGAAGCGGTGCGTGCGCGGAAATGTGAGTACTTTGCTGGATTTCACCGTCTTGCTCGTGTTGAAGAACAAAGGGCCGCTCCATAGGGTATCGGTCGGCGACACTGCCGTCGATCCACCAACGATGTCCCTCCGCTTTGGGCAAGGCATCGGTGGCTTTGGCATCGGTGGTGCGCGCGGTTTCGAGATGGCGACGTAGGGGATGTCCCTCGGGAGCTACGCTTTTGTCCAAATCCGCGTCTGGGTCGACGGCGACCATCGCCGTCAATGCCTGAATGGTGCCGAGTTCGTCTTTGTGAAAGTAGGCATCGAGCGCCAGTAATCGATGGTATTGGGTCGCCAGGTCGGGGGTGAGTGGCGTGCGCAAACAGGCCAACTCGTCGTTGGCCACTACCATGTTCGAAAGGAACCCTTTGGCGTCCATGGTAGCGAACGAACGGTCAGCATTTTCCAGGGTTTCGGCCAACTCCGCGGTGAGCGCGGGCCGGTCGCACGCCCAAGCCATCGCGGTGAATGCCCACCAAACCCCGATCACCCGAACCTCCACCCCTCGAGCATACCACATCGGTCCGAGGTCAGTTGCCGTACCCGAAATGAACCGTGAGGGACAGGTCGCTGCCGTCGTCCTGCATTTCGACCAGCATTCGCGAGGTCGCGAGGTCGTCGAAGCCGTCCCCATCGACATCGCCCAAGGGGTGAACGAACACGTTTTCGCCCAGGTTGGCCGACGGCACGCCGCTGAAGTTGTGTTCTCCCGCGGTGAACGGGCCGTACATCACCACCACCTCTGCCGGGTAGTCTTCGTCGTCTTCGTTGATTTTGGCGGCCGCGAGATCGGTGGCTCCGTCCCCATCCAGGTCGATCGCCTGTACAAAGAGCCCAAGGCGTTCAACGCCTTCCAAAGTGATGGACGCCCAAGCATCGTCGGGCGAAATCGTGCCACCTTCGCCGGAAAGGGAAAACAACCAAATGGTGCCGTTTTCCAGATCGCCCACCGCGAGGTCCTCAAAACCGTCGCCATCCAAATCCCCCGCATTGGCGAGATAAAGCCAGTAACTGGAGAGCGGAAAAAAAGTGATCTCCCAGGCGCCCGGAATTTCGGACACCCCGTCGTCCAAGAATACCTGCTGCTCGCCATCGGCGGGGAGAATCCACACCTTTTGGTCATTCGACGCTCGTCCATCGAATGCGATGCGGCCGGTGTTGGAATCCGGATGATTGAGGCCAACGACGCTGGTTCCAAGGGAGTATTCGTCGCTTAGCAGCGTTCGTGCGTTCAGAACCGCACCGGAGGCGCCGGTGATCAAATCGTACAACACGTAGACGACGGACGCGCCTCCGAATTCAGTGCTTTGCCCGGGGGCTCCCACGACTAGTCGTGGTTCGCCGTCGATCTGAACGCGGGCCAAGGAGGCGCCAAAAGCGTTGCCCTCATTGCCGGTTTGAATTGTGTAAAACTCGCCCGCGACCGGGTCGTCAACCAACAGAACCTTCCCATCGTAACCGTAGGAGGGCGCGCCGACCGCCACATCCGGTTGCCCGTCACCAGTGAAGTCGACATTTGCGCAAATGGCCGCTCCGAGCGACCCAAGCTCTCCGGTGTTCAAATCGTAGAGTGTCGGTGCCCGAAACGTTCGATCGCCATCCCCGCGCACAAAGTAGAGCTCGCCCGTATTGCTGGAATACGGATCGCTGATCAGGAGATCGGGGATTTCATCGGCATTCATGTCCATCACGCCTACGGAGTAGCCGTACGCAAAACTCGCTTCCGGAACGGCGACTGCAGCTTGGTGTTCGCTGGGGTAGCTGCCGATCCATCGGCATTCATCGTCCGCCGAATCGCAGTCGTTGTCGGCGATGTGATCGCCGCATTGTTCCGCACCTGGGTAGACTTCGGCGAGATCGTCATTGCAGTCGCCGGGAGTTGTCACCCGGCCGTCGGGACCCTCGCACGCAAGGACCGGATCTCCAGCCCCGAAGCCGTCTAAATCTTGATCCAGGTACCACGTTCCGATGTCGACCGGGTTGTCATCGATGCTGCCGTTGCAGTCGTTGTCCAGGCCATCGCAGCGTTCTTCGGCGTTCGCGTACACATTCGCGTCCCCCTCCACGCAGTCTTCCTCGCCGACACGCCCATCTCCGTCGATATCGGCGCTTTGATCGCCAATGTACGGGCAGCCTGCTAACAATACCATCCACAAGCGCACGTGCGCCTCCGGACCCAGTGTAGCAGCTGTCGGGAGCGGGAAGGCAAAAAACCCGAGTCTAGCGACCCTGGCCTTTGGGCAGAACCACATTGGCGGCGGATGCAAACACCACAATGCCGACCAAGCACACGACCACAATCAAAACTTCGAACATAGAGCACCCCGAAAAGAGGGCTTTATATGCTACCGGCTTTGGCGAGTGTCAAGGGGCAGGGACCTCAGTTCTGACGGATCTCAAGGTCTCGGCCACCCGATCCGCTGTCCAACGGAGCTGATCCATCGTATGGGTCGAGCTAATAAAAAACCGCAACCGTGCGGCATCGTCGGCCACCGCAGGGTAGACGATCGGTTGAACATTGATGCCCTGATCCTGCAGCCGCTGCGACAACATCAGCGCGTGCATCGAGTTGCCGGTGACCGCGGGAACGACCGCCGAACCTCCCTTTGCGGGGCCGGTATCCACTCCGCGTTCTACCAGCGCGGATTGGAAAAAGCGGGCATTGCGCTGAAGAAGGTCGACGCGTTCCGGCTCCGCCAACATCAGTCGTAGGGATGATAAAGCTGCTTGACCATTTGCGGTGGTGAGGCCTGCCGAATAAATGAATCCGGGAGCTGTATATCGCAGATAGTTGATCAATCGCGCCGAGCCTGCGATCCAGCCGCCGCAGGAGGCGAGGCTCTTTGAAAGGGTTCCCATCCACAGATCGACGTCCGATCCGGGAATATCGAAGTGCTCTCTCGCTCCGCAGCCGGTCTTGCCGATGATCCCGAAGCTATGGGCTTCGTCCACCATCAATAGCGCTCCATACTTCTTCTTCAGCGCGATGTAGGCGGGAAGATCGCAGATGTCCCCGTCCATGGAATACACGCCTTCGACGATGATCAGCACCTTCTCATAGTGTTTTCGCAGCTGTTTAAGCTGGTTTTCGAGGTGTGCGGGTTCATCGTGTTTGAACGCCCGGCGCGCCGCTCCGGAGAGTTTGATCCCCTGCAATGCGGAATCGTGGATCAGCTCGTCGTGGAGAATCAGGTCGTTTGCACCAAACAAATGGCCGATGGTGGTCACATTGGTGGCATGCCCGGCGGTGAACACCAAGGAGTCTTCGACCCCCTGGCATACCGCAAGCTCTCGCTCCAAATCCACGTGGAAAGGACGTTGTCCAGAGGCAACCCGGGATGCGGACACCGAGGTGCCATATTGATGGATCGCCGCTTCGACATCGGCGATCACGCGCGGATCGCCGGACAAACCAAGATAGTTGTAGGATGAGAAGTTCACGAGCTCGCGGCCGCCGACCTGGGTGATGTTGCGGGCGGTCCCCTCGTGCATCGCGAAATAGGGATTTCGAATGCCGATCATCCCGACAGCGGCGAGCCGCATTTCCAGATCTTTGATCGCCGGCCATTCGCCGGGGTCGGTCCATTCGGGTTTTACCTCGAAGTCGGATCCCTCTACTTGCTTCAGTTCCGCGGTTACACCGTCGGCGATCCCGATCAACCGATCCCCGGCACGAAACTCGATGTGGCCGGTGAACCGATCGCCTTCGGCGGCGCCAAACCGAACCGAAACCTCCACTTCGCCAGAGGGCCAGGGAGCGCATTGCACCAACCGGGAGATTCCGACCGGGGTGCCGGCGCGTTTGTACTTGGTCCAAGCGACATACCCGCAGAGTTGCATCGCGCTGTCGAGGGCGAGCGGATCGATGGCGAACCGCGCGCGCGACGTGCCGGGAATCCAACGGGAGGGGCTTCCGGTGGTCACTTTCCCGCGCACGAAATCGTCGCCGACCGCGTCGATCGAGGCGATACCTTGCAGGAGCGGGCCGTGGAAGGTGTAGCTCCGGTAGAATTCCTTCAAAGGAAGGGTAGGAGCGGAACCTCCGGAAGGCGCCGGTGCAACTTCGGGCATCCCGGTCGGTCGGACGCGGGCGCGGTAGCATAAGGTGTGGCGCTCGGAAAGCCGGATTTCGGCGCGATCGCCGTTGACAGTGACGCGGATCTGTACCGGCGCTTTGACGGTGATCCCTTGGAACAGCCGGAGGTCGGAGAGCTCAAACGGGCATTCTAGGCTGGCCGCCTCGGCGATCAAATCTGCCGCCGAAGCGAGCGGCAGGACGGGCGTCCCTTCGATGGCGTGATCGAGCAAATAGGGATGGGTCTCGGTTGAAAGCGTGTGTTCTACCGATACTTGTCGTTGAACGCTCGGGAGGCTTCGCCCGTGGGTGATGACGCCGCGCTCCGAGCCAAGGTCGTGGAGGAGAGCGGTAAGTCCGGCTTCATCGGACACAAAGTCGATGCCGTCCGCACGCATCGCTTGCTGAACCGGCGCGGGAATGGATTTCACCATTTCCGACTGGGCCCAGGGACCAAATTCCGCGACCACCTCGCGAACGGGCCCTTCCGTGTCCACGTCGGCCGCCAGGAGCGCGTTGGCGATGGCGTAAGCGGTCTGGTGTCGGTTTCCGAACCGGCCCGCCCAGGACCCGATGGCAAGGCGCACGCGGGCATTCGGGGTCGCGGCGCGCAGGTTTTGCCAGCCATCCAGCTTCACCTGCCGGGCGAGATCCGGCGATACCTGGCCGATCGGGCCGTCGGCGAGTACGCCGGCCGCATGGATTACTGTGGTGATCCCCAAGGAGCCGACGGCGGCCTGAACTGCGGTGGCATCGGTGACATCGGCTCGCAAGGCGATCGCACCAGCCACTTCGGATTCTCCACGTCCAAGCACCCACACTTGGCAGCCCGCATCGACAAGCTTCTTCGCGAGCTTGGCGCCGATCCCACGGGTACCTCCGGAGATGAGTACCTTTTCAGCGGGTCCGGGGGTCCAGGTCGTGGACGAGGAGGCTGGTGCGAGACCGGGAATTTGTCGGTGCGGGGAATAGCGTACGATCGGGGTACGATCGGCGGACAGCCATTCCTTTCGGAGGTCGGCGGCGCCGGAGATCGCCTTGCACACGGTCGACCATTCGCGAGAGAGCGAGGCCGCCAGCGCGCCGAATCCCGGGAGATCCGCCTCTAAGCAGTGGAACAGGACGTCTGGGCGTCCTCCTTGGCGATCTTGGTGGGCAAGCACGCCAAAAGCATCGTGTAAAGTAACGGAAGGCCCGAATACCAACAGATCGACCGCA
>SYKL01000338.1 GCA_005797785.1 Pseudomonadota bacterium
CCACATTTTTTCGGGTAGCGGCATACACCAACGCAGGCCCAGGAAGCGCAAGATCCGCGAGTAGAGGGTCTTTTTGCGCTTTCCTGTCGACGGCGATCACCTCCAACAAGAGGTTATCTCGGTCGAAGCCACGAATAAACGTCCGACCGGCGTGAATCCCAAGCGTATCGACGATGTCGCGTTGCACCTCGGGAGTGGCGGTCGCGGTCAACGCCAACGTAGTTGGAAACCCAAGTGATTCCCTAACTTTTCCAAGTCGCAGATAGTCCGGACGAAAGTCATGGCCCCATTGCGAGAGACAATGCGCCTCATCGATGGCCAGTAAACGAATGTCCACTTTCGATAGAATGTCCAGGAATGCTGGAGTAAATCGCTCGGGGGCGACGTAAAGAAGTTCGATCGTGCCTTGGCGCAGCTGATCCAGCCGGGAGCGGTACTCACCGGTCGCCAGCGAGGAGTTCAGAAAAGTCGCCCGAACTCCTTTTTCCACCAGGGCATCGACTTGATCCTTCATCAGCGCGATGAGCGGACTCACCACCACCGTCGTTCCACCGCGAGCGAGCGCCGGAACCTGGTAACAAAGCGACTTTCCAGCGCCGGTGGGCATGACCACCAAGGCATCCCCACCCGACGAGACATGCTCGACAATTTCTTGCTGACCAGGTCGAAAGCCCGGAAATCCAAAACGGGAGCTGAGCAGTGCTTCGAGGTCCATACCCGCCCCGTACCGCAGCCGAACCACGACCGCCAGCGAACCACCGACGTCGGCCCCTGGATTTCCGGTTGCGGCCTGACCGAAGCTTGACGGCGGCGCTTTTGGCGGTCGGAATACTGCTAGTGGTAGGGGGTTGAATGTGGTGGATCGCGGTAGCCTTGGCGGGGCCGTCATCGGTTGTGGGAGGAAACCATGCAGATCCTCACGAATGGCCGGACACGGCAGGGATCGCCTTTGGAAATTATGTCGGTTGCACCGGAACACTGATTGCACCGGACGTGGTAATCACGGCGGGCCACTGCATCGGTGGGATCGATTTTGTGGTGCTCAACAGCACCGATTGGACGGACGAAGACGAGGGTGAAGCGATCGACGTCAAACGCTCGATCGGCTACAACGGCAACGACAACTACGACGTCGGTGTCCTTATTCTGGAACATCCCGCGGAAACGACCCCTCGCACGCTTGCTTTAGATTGTGTCGTCGACGAAAGTTACGTCGACGGCGCCCCGGTCGCCATCGTGGGTTTTGGCTCCACCGAGGAAGACGCTGGCGGAGACAACACCGAATTGTGGGAGGCCTACGCCACCATTGGCGACGCCGATTGCAGCGCCGACGATCGGGGCTGCGAACCCTCCATCCAACCCGGCGGCGAAGTAATCGCGGGCGGTGACGGGATCGATTCGTGCAATGGGGATTCTGGAGGTCCGCTTTACCTTTTGACTGACGCGGGCGCCTATTTGGCGGGAGTCACGTCGCGGGCCTCGGAGCCGGCGGAGAATTATTGCGGAGATGGAGGGATCTACGTCCGTCCTGACGCAGTCGCGGATTGGATTGAGGAGGTCACAGGTCGGGTCGTTTCAAGGCCCAATTGCGAGGGTGGGCCCAACCAAGCTCCCACTGCTACCGTGGAAGGAATCGAAGTTGCAGGTGGAGATTCCGCTTCCACTACCATTCTTGTGACCGACCCCGACGTCGACGACTACCACTCGTTCGTTCTCTCGGGTTCCGCGGAAGGCGAGGTGGTTACGAGCACTTCGGGTGTAATAACCTACGAGGCACCGTTCAATTTCGAAGGAGACGACGATCTGGTGATTCGCGTGACCGACAACGGGAGCCCGCCGCTGTCCATCGAGGTCACCATTCCCGTACATGTGACCCTCACCGAGGTAGACACCGCCACCGTAGACACCGAGGACCCCGCGGACACCGAAGACACTCACGAAGACACCGGCGCTCCCGAGAACGGAGACCGCGAGAAGTTGACCGCCGGATGCAAAGGATGCAGCTCGGGTATCGGCACCGGAGGGGCGCTGCTTTGGACGATATTTCCGTTGTGGTGGCGCCGCAGAAAGTAGTAAACTGCTTTACTACTTGATCCACTAAGCGTCCGTATCGTTCACCGGACACTCCCCATTGTCCGCCGCTTCCTGCTCATCGTGTGCGATCGCACATTGGTCCTGAACATCCGAGGATGCTCCAAAATACGTGGCCCGAAGCTCCTCACAATCCACCTCGGGGTGACAGTCGCACATGTACTGCACGTACTGATCACAAGGAGTGACCCCACAACCTGCCAAAAAAGCAAGCAAGCCCAAAAAACGCATATGTGCCTCCATCGCGGACACATTCTGGCCGGCTTGCGTCGCATCCGCGATCGGAATCCGTTATTCCTGCCCCGTTGCGGGAGCTTCGGCATGTCGGAGTTGGCGTTAGAAGTGGCGTTGGAGGTGCGCGGGTTGACCCGTCGATACGGCGGCCGCACCGCGGTAAATAACCTCGACCTTACCGTTCA